>JAPSJG010000174.1 GCA_031178305.1 Sinorhizobium sp. | reverse complement strand
GGGGCATGCGAACGCAATCGAAGCGTAAGGGGTGGTTCGGCCCGGCAGCATCGAGGGGCTGGGGCTGAGGGTTCGAAGTTACCGGACCGAACCGGCCATGCCTGCGTTCGGGAACCTCCCGCAGCATGACAACCTGTCCGGACATACGGTGGCAACGACTCTGTCCGGCAGCGCCACGGAGTTTTGCGGCCAATTGGGGCGGCGGTTTGACTGAATTGCGGCAAGGGTAAGAATTGCCGCAAGTAATCAACAGTATCCGTCTTGCTTTTCGGCTCGTGTCAGGCACACTGTCATGGTCCTGTCACATCAGAAGGCCGAAATGCCGATGACCGATCAACCGGATTTGCCGCGAGGCGAAGCGCGTCACCAGGGCCAGACCACCTCCGAGGTGGTCGTCGATTTTCACCAATACAAGCAAGCCAAGAGCCCCCCACCCGTCACTTTCCACCGCCGCGAGCTCGATCAGATCCTCAAGGTCTATGGTCGCATGGTGGGCGAGGGCGAATGGCGCGACTACGCCATCGATCACACGAGGGACCGCGCCGTCTTCTCCGTGTTCAAACGCGCCGGCGAGGTACCGCTCTACCGGATCGAAAAGAACCCGAAACTCGCCGGCAAGCAGGGCGCCTATAGCGTGGTGAATGCCAATGGCATGATATTGAAGCGCGGCCATGAGCTGGCTCAGGTGCTGAAGGTTTTCGATAACGTGCTGAGGCTCGTCGAGACCTGAGGCGACATCTCCATTGAAATTGTCCCCCATCCGCCTGCCGCACCTTCTCCCGGTTTACGGGACAGTTCGGGTGGGCCGAAATCCAATTCAACTGCGGTAGAGCGTGTCCGGATAGACGCCCTCCGGCGGCGCAGTATCCATTCCTTCGCCGAGCGGTCGCTGCATGATCGCCGTATCGAGCCAGCGTCCGTGCTTAAAGCCGGTTGCCCTCATCAATCCCTGATACTCGAAACCGATGGCCTTATGTAGCGCGATCGAGGCGGGATGCGCGCCGCCTATCACCGCCACCATCTGGCGGAAGCCGAGTGCGGTGCATCGCTCGACCAATTCCTCGAGCAGGGCCCTGCCGATCCCTTTTCCTCGTGCTTCCGGTGCCAGATAGATGGAATCCTCCACCAGGAAGCGATAGGCGGTGCGGGTGCGGAAGGCGGATGCATAGGCATAGCCGAGAACCGTCTTCCGCTCATCCAGGGCGACAATATAGGGGTAGCCGCTATCGGTGATCGTCTTGAAGCGCAGCGCCATTTCGTCCTCGGATGGCGGCGTCGTCTCGTAGGTCGCGACGCCGTTCAGGACCGATTCGCGATAGATCTCGGTGATTGCTGGAAGGTCGGCGGCGACAGCGTCGCGGAGGATGAAGGTCATTGAATCTTCGTCGTTACGATCACGATGACTTTAGGTCGGATCGATCTGTAAATCATAAACGTGATCGATTCAAAAAAAGTTTGTGCGGACTGCGTGCGGAAAGCCGCGCACACTTTTCCTCATCCCGCGCTAAAACCTCTGTTGTCCCTGCAATCGCAAAAAATGCTCGAGACGATCAAGGCCGATCCAACGCAACAAAAAAGGCGGCCGAAGCCGCCTTTTCGTGGATCCCGTTCGTACTACTCGTTCTTGTTGCCAAGGAACTGCAGCAGGAACATGAACAGGTTGATGAAGTCGAGATAGAGGGTGAGTGCGCCCATGATCGCCTTGCGACCGGCAACCGCGACATCATCGGCCTCGAAGTACATTTCCTTGATCTTCTGCGTGTCGTAGGCGGTCAGGCCGGCGAAGACCAGCACGCCGATCACCGAGATGGCGAAGCCGAGTGCCGAAGAAGCCAGGAAGATGTTGACGATCGACGCGATGATCAGACCGAAAAGACCCATGATCAGGAACGTGCCGAAGCCCGACAGATCCTTCTTCGTCGTGTAGCCGTAGAGCGAGAGGGCGCCGAAGGAGGCGGCCGTCACGAAGAACGTCTGCACAATGCTCTGACCGGTGAAGACCAGGAAGATCGAGGACAACGAAAGGCCCATCAGCGCCGCATAGACCCAGAAGGTCGTCTGGGCGGCGGAGACGCTCATGGTATGTATGCGGAAGCTCATGAAGAAGACCAGCGCCAGCGGTGCCAGCATGATGACCCACTTCAGCGGCGACACGAAGATGAGCTGCGCGAATGCCGGATTGGAGACGGCAAGCGCGAAGGTCCCGTAAGCTGCCACGCCGGTGATCGCCAAGCCGAGCGCCATCAGGTTATAGACCTTCAGCATGTAAGCGCGAAGGCCTTCGTCGATCACGGCACCCGCCTGAACGCCAGCGGGCGACATTCGGGTTTGGTAGTTTCTCAGATCAGCCATTGTTTCCTCATTCAAGCCCCGGTTGAAGTGAACGGTGTCGGGCGGCAGATTTCCTTGAACGCGCCCAGGCGCCGCTGCGGGGCTCCAGCATGCCTGCTCGAAATATGATGTTGAAACGCGTTATGCACAAGGGCGGAATGACCGGAATCGCATGAAGCTGGGCCTTCAGAGCATCAAACAAGAGTGATTTACGGTTAATAGACCGCGCAGCGGCTTTGGGAGGACGACGTGCGTCGATACGCGCTCCAGCTTCACAGATTGCGAGACCAGCGTAGTTTGGAGCAGCCGAGCCGCCCCTCCGCCCCTCAGATCGCCCGAAGCTTGATTGCTTTTGGGAGGACGACATACAACCCTTTAGAGTTCGCGCAGCACCGGAGCGGCCTTCAGCCCGAGTATCCGCCAGGTTCCGGCAAGGCCGATGCCGACGGTCACCAGCAGCGCGATGGCGATCGTCGCCACCGCCACGTCCGGCAGGAAGCTCGACGGCAGCGTCATGATGCGGCTGACGACGAACCAGGCCGAAACGCCGCCGGCAAACAGAGCGAAGAGGGCGGTGGCAAGGCCGAGGATCGCATACTCATAGCTGAAGGCGCGCATCAGCGTTCCCCGGGTGGCGCCGAGCGTCTTCAATACCACCGCATCATGGATGCGCGCCCGGTTGCCGGCGGCGAGCGCCCCCGCCAGCACGAGCACCGATGCGATCAGCGCAACGGCGGCGGCCGCGCGGATCGCCGTTGCCAATTGGCCGAGCAGGGTATTGACGATATCGAGCGCATCCTTGACGCGGACGCTGGTGATCGTCGGATAGGCATTGGTGACGCCCTTCAGCACCGCCGCCTCTTCCGCCGCGGTGGCATGCGGGTCGATGATCGTCGCAAGCCAGGCATGCGGCGCGCCGGCAAAGGTGTTGGGCGAGAAGACCATTACAAAGTTGATCGCCAGCGATTCCCATTGGACTTCGCGGAAGTTGGCGATCCGGGCGGTGACGTTGCGGCCGAGCACATTGACCGTGACGGTATCGCCAAGCTTCAGGCCGAGCTCGCCCGCCTCCTCCGCCGAGAAGGAGACGAGCGGCTCGCCGCTGTAGTCGGCGGGCCACCAGGCGCCCTCGGTCAGGGTCGAATTCTCCGGCCTGTTCTTCGCATAGGTGATGCCGCGGTCGCCGCGCAGGACCCATTGCCCTCCCGGTGGCACGCTGCGCCGGTTCACGTCCTCGCCGTTGAGCTGAACGATGCGCCCGCGCAGCATCGGCACCTCGACGATCTTGCCCTTGGGCATCGCCTGGCTGAGGACCGAGCGGAAACCGTCGATCTCACTGCTCTGGATATCGATGAAGAAGAAGTTGGGCGCGCGCTCCGCCATGTTGCCCGTGAGCTCGCGGCGGAGATTGCCGTCGATCAGGGCGAGCGTCACCAGGAGCGCCAGTCCGAGTCCGAGCGACAACACCACCGACGGAGTGAGCGCGCCGGGGCGATGGATGTTGCCGATCGCCAGCCGGAGGGCCGGCGATCGTACGCGCGGGCTGCGCCTCGCCAGCCAGGCAATCAGCAGCGCGACGGCCCTGAGCACGATAAAGGCAAAGGCGACCGCGCCGAGGAAGATCAGCGAGATGTATCGATCATAGGCCGTCCAGACGGCGAGCCCGGCGAGTGCCGACAGGCAGATCAGCGCGCCGACGAGATAGGGCCAGGCGGGAAGGCCGCTCGGCTCGAAACCTTGCTGGCGGAAAAGTGCGGTTGCCGGTACCCTTCGCGCCCGGCCAAGCGGCAGCACCGCGAAGGCGAGCGCCGTCAGCAGCCCGAACAGCGCTGCCAGTGCGAGCGCCGAAGGGTAGAGCTGGAACGAGGTGGAGACCGGCAAGACATCGGCCAGGAACTGGGCCGCAACGAATGGAATAAGCGCCCCAAGCACCAGACCGACGGCGATGCCAATCAGCGCGATCATCAGGATTTGCGTGAGGTAGACGGCCGCCACCAGCGAGGCGGGGGCGCCCAGGCACTTGAAGGTCGCGATCACGCTGCGCTTGCCGTCGAGATACGACCGCACGGCATTGCCGACGCCGACACCGCCGACGATCAGTGCCGTCAGCCCGACCAGAGTCAGGAACTGCGAAAAGCGGGTGATGTTGGCAGTCAGCGACGGCGCGGCATTGCCGCTGGTGCGGATCGACCAGCCCGCGGAGGGAAAGCGGCTCTGCGCCTCGTTGCGGATCGCGGCGACCTCGGCGGGATCCGCCAGCCGGATCTTGTAGGTGTGCTCGACAAGGCTGCCCGTCTGGACGAGCCCGGACGCGGCCAGCGCCTCGCTGGAAATCATCAGCCGCGGCGCAAAGCCGAAACCGTCGGACACAGCATCCGGCTCCCTGACGATCGTCGCATTGACGCGGACGCGCGCTTTGCCGATCAGCAACTCCGCGCCAGGCGAGGCCCCGAGGCGCTCCAAAAGCAGCGGCGCGGCGACGGCGCCATAGACGTCGCCTTTCCTTTCCAGCAATTCCGAGATCGGCCTCTCAGGCTCGCTTTCGAGGGTGCCATAGAGCGGATAGGCGCCGTCGACGGCCTTCAGTTCCACCAGTGCCTGGTTCGACCCGTCGGGGAGCCGTGTCATCGAGCGCAGGCCTGCCGAGACGGATATGCGCCCGAGGCTATCGAGAAAGGCGCGCTCCCCGGGCGTCGCCACCCGGTTGTCGAGCTCGAAACGGATATCGGCGGCGAGAAGCTCTTGGCCCTGCGCGGCGATCGTGTCGCTTATCGATTGCGACAGGGAATTGACGCCGGCAATCGCCGCCGTCCCGAGTGCGATGCAGGCAAGGAAGATGTAGAAGCCCCTGAGCCCACCGCGCATCTCCCTCAGCGCAAGCCGAAGGGCGAGCAGCGGACGGAGCCGGCGAGAAGTGTTTGCCTCGCTCATGCGGATGCTTCCTGGGGGATCGAGGTGGAGAGAAGCTCAGTATCAGCGCCGGAGACGATCTCGCCGGAACGCACCCGCACCTGCCGCCCGCAGCGCCTCGCGAGTGCCGCGTCGTGCGTGACGAGAACCAACGTCATGCCGCGTTCGCGCTGCTCGGAGAAAATAAGGTCGGCGATCTGGCGGCCGGTCTCGGCATCGAGGTTGCCGGTCGGCTCGTCGGCTATCAGCAGCTTAGGCGATGGCGCCAGCGCCCGGGCAATTGCCACGCGCTGCTGTTCGCCACCCGAAAGCTGGCCCGGATAGTGCGTCAGCCGCTCGCCGAGACCTACCGCAACAAGCTCCTGGCGGGCGATGTCGAAGGCGTTGGGGAGATTGGCGAGTTCCAGAGGCACGGCGACGTTTTCGAGCGCAGTCATGTTGGGAATGAGGTGGAAGGACTGGAAGACGATGCCGATGTTGCGGCCGCGGAAATCGGCAACCTGGTCCTCGCTCAAACAATGCAACGGCGTGCCGTCGATAAAGATCTCGCCGCCATCGAGCCGCTCCAAACCGGCGAGCACCATCAGCAGGGTCGATTTTCCCGAACCCGAGGGGCCGACGATGCCGACGGATTCGCCAGCATCGACCGTGAGGCTAACCCCTTTCAGCACATGCACCGAGGCGGCGGCCTCGCCGAGGGTCAGATCCGCACTTTTCAACTCGATGATGGTTTTTGTCATGCGCAATGACCCTATATTAAGGCAGATGGGATAACGAAATGATTGCCCGCGGGACTTAGGAACGAACCCATGGCTTTAAAGGATTTCATGGCCTTTTTCTTCGGCCTCGCAATGACAATCGCGTTATCGGCGATCGCTCGTGCCGAAAGCATAAGCCTTGTCGGCTTCGGTGACAGCCTGATGGCGGGTTATCAACTTGAGCCGGAGAATGCCTTCCCAATTCGGCTCGAGAAGGCGCTCAAGGAGAAGGGATTCGATGTCACGATCGCCAATGCGGGCGTATCGGGGGACACGACTTCGGGCGGCTTCGCCCGCATCGAATGGTCGGTGCCGGATGGAACCAAAGGAGTCATCCTGGAACTCGGCGCCAATGATGCGCTCCGGGGAATTCCGCCCGAGGAGACGGGCAAGAATCTCGAGGCAATGATCGTCCGGCTCAAGGAGCGCCGTATCGCCGTGCTCCTCGTTGGCATGCTGGCACCGCCGAACATGGGACCCGACTACGCCGAGCGCTTCAATGCGATTTATTCAGAGCTCGCGAGGGAACACAATCTCCTCTTCTACCCTTTCTTCCTCGACGGCGTCGTGACTCGGGCCAATTTGCAGCTCGAGGACGGCATGCATCCGAACGGCGAAGGTATCGGTGTCATGGTCGATCGGTTCCTGCCGATAGCCGAGCAATTCGTTAAATCGCTCATGAAGGGAGAGTGACCGGCATCCACAATTAAGGTGACGTTAACTTCCGATACTATCAAATATTGGTTGCGTGCAGGTGCGATGCGTGATTCGCTTGAAACATCTGCAAGAGATTCGGGGAGCTCGCCATGCCGAGACTATTCACCGCCCTCGAAATTCCGCGCAATGCAGCATTGAGCCTTTCCCTGCTGCGCGGAGGCCTTCCCGGAGCTCGATGGATCGATGTGGAGAATTACCACATCACGCTGCGCTTCATCGGCGACGTCGATTGGCGCACCGCCAACGAAGTCATCGACAGCCTCGACCGGATAGAACGGCCGGAATTCCAGCTGCAGCTGACAGGCACCGGCGCCTTCGGCTCCAAGAAACCGCATTCCGTATGGGCGGGTGTCAGCAACAGTCCGGAAATGTTCGCGCTTCAGGCGGAGATCGAACGCATCTGCCAGCGCCTCGGGCTCGCCCCGGATCCGCGCAAGTTTACGCCGCATGTCACACTCGCGAGGCTGCGTTCCTCGCGCGTCGAGGACGTTGTTGAATACCTCTCCGGACGTGGCAATTTCATCACCGCGCCCTTCACGGCCTCCCGTTTCGTGCTCATGTCCTCGCGTGATTCAGTCGGCGGCGGGCCCTATCTGACGGAAGAGGTCTTCCCGCTCCAGGAGGCGCGCTCGAGCTTAGCAAGCAGCGAAGAGCAGCCGGCCTCCAGCATCTGGTAAAGCCGCTCGAAAGCTTCCGCCGTCTCGTGATAGGAGTCGGGGACATCGCCGTCCTGTCCAAGGCCTAGTTCACGAAAAGGTGGACCTTGTGTGCCGCCGCTGGCATGAGCGCGCGCAGATCGCATACATTCCGGCCGTCCATGCCAAGGATCAGATCGAAGGCGTCGAAATCCGCCACAGCGATCTGGCGGCCGCGGAGATTGGCGATATCGATGCCATAGGCCTTCGCGATCGCAATCGATCGCCTGTCGGGTGGATCGCCGACATGCCAGTCGCCGGTGCCGGCGGAATTGACC
>JAPSJG010000575.1 GCA_031178305.1 Sinorhizobium sp. | reverse complement strand
GTCCGCCGGACTTCTACGATCCGCTGGTCGATCTGGAGGTTCCGGCGACCGTTCGCGACCGCATGAATTTCGTCGGGTTCCTGCAAAGGGGCGTTCCGAGGGACAACGTGCCCAGCCACAGGCCCGAGGGCGATTACATCCTTGTCACGACCGGCGGCGGCGGTGACGGCGCCGACCTTATCCATGACGTCATTCACGCCTATCAACAGGATCCGGAACTCACCTATGATGCATTCGTCGTGCTCGGTCCCTATATGCCGGCCAAGAAGCGCAACAAGCTGATTCGGAAGGGCAGCAGCATACCTTTCATCAGGATGATCGAGTTCGACAACCGCATGGAGGAACTGGTCGCCGGCGCCAGGGGCGTCGTCTCGATGGGCGGCTATAACACGTATTGCGAGATCCTGTCCTTCGACAAGCCGGCTTTGATTGTGCCGCGGCTGCAGCCGCGCGAGGAACAGCTGATACGTGCGCAGCGCGCATCCGCACTCGGCCTGGTGGACATGCTGTTGCCGCAGGAGGCGGAAGATCCGCTGCGGTTCGCCGCCGCGATCAAGGCCTTGCCAAACCGGGCGCCGCCGTCGCACCGCGCCAACGGCCTCAGACTCGAAGGACTCGTGCACATCTCCGAGATTGTCGGAGATTGGCTCGATCACAGATCGAAACAGCACTTGAGCATCGTAAAACAGACAATCTGAAATCCCGTGTCGCCACATCGAAAGATTGCCGTTGTCCTGAAGGGCTATCCGCGCCTTTCGGAGACATTCATCGCGCAGGAACTGCTCGGCCTCGAAAGGGCGGGGCACGAGCTCGTGCTCGTCGCCCTGCGCCGCCCGACCGACCTCAAGCGCCATCCGGTCCATGACGAGATACGGGCTGAGGTTCACTACCTGCCGGAATATCTGCACGACGAGCCCTGGCGCGTGTTTCGCGCCCTCCTCCGGACGGCGCCGAGGGTCGGCTTCTGGCGCGCCCTCGGACCGTTTCTCGGCGACCTCCTTCGCGACAGGACGCGCAACCGTGTCCGCCGCTTCGGCCAGGCGCTGGTACTCGTTGCCGAGTGGCCGGACGATGCGCGCTGGCTGCATGCGCATTTCATCCACACGCCGGCATCGGTGACGGCCTATGCGAGCCTCATGACGGGCGTTCCCTGGACCTGCTCGGCGCATGCGAAGGACATCTGGACCTCTTCCGACTGGGAGCTTTCGGAAAAACTCGGCCGTGCCCGCTGGACGGTTACCTGCACCAGGAGCGGCTTCGAGCACCTGAGCAGCCTCGCGGAGGAAAAGTCCCGGGTACATCTGAGCTACCACGGCCTCGATCTCGACCGTTTCCCGGTCTTCGAGGGGAACCATTCGAAGCGCGACGGCTCCGATCCCGCCGATCCGGTTCGCGTCGTCAGCGTAGGGCGGGCGGTCGCCAAGAAGGGGTACGACGTTCTTCTGAAGGCGCTATCGCTGCTGCCCGCCGATCTCCATTGGCGCCTTGATCACGTCGGAGCGGGCGATCTGACGAAGGAGCTTCGCGCGATGGCCGGCAACCTGGGAATTGCGGATCGGGTTCGCTGGAACGGGGCTCTCGACCAAAAGGATGTTCTCTCCCGCTATCGCGAGAGCGACGTCTTCGCGCTCGCCTGCCGGATCGCCGCCGATGGCGATCGCGACGGTCTGCCGAATGTCCTCGTCGAGGCATCGAGCCAGCGCCTCGTCTGCGTGTCGACGGCCGTATCCGGGG
>JAPSJG010000173.1 GCA_031178305.1 Sinorhizobium sp. | reverse complement strand
TAACAGCCGTCACGGCTGAATCGGAGCTTTCTAAGGCGGAGGCGAGAAATGTAACGTAGGCCGGATCACCGGTGCGTCGGCACTCGCAAAAAAGCCGCGACGGCGTCCATCGCGGCCCTTTTCAAACGAGCATTGCCGGCTCAGGCCACGGCGCGGCCGAGGAATTCTTTGATCTCGTAACCCGGCATGAAGTTGCCGACGCGCTTGATCTCCCATTCGAGCTTCACGCCGGAATGCTCCATCACGCGGGCACGCACCGTCTCGCCGAGATATTCGAGCTCGTAGCCGCTCGCCTGGCCGGTGTTGATCATGAAGTTGCAGTGGAGCGGCGACATCTGGGCACTGCCGATCATCATGCCGCGGCAGCCGGCCTCGTCGATCAGCTTCCAGGCGGAATGGCCTTCCGGGTTCTTGAAGGTCGAGCCGCCGGTCTTCTCGCGGATCGGCTGCACCGTCTCGCGATGCTGGCGCACCGCGTCCATGTCGGTGCGGATCTTCGCCTTGTCCTCCGGATAGCCTTCGAAGATCGCGTGCGTGAAGATCAGGTCCTTGGCCGCATCCGAATGGCGATAGGAGTAGCCCATGTCGGCATTGCTGAGCACATGCCTCTTGCCCTGCCGGTCGACTGCGTGGACTTCAACGAGGCGGTCGGTCGTCTCCCCGCCATTGGCGCCCGCATTCATGCGCAGTGCGCCGCCGATCGAGCCGGGGATGCCGTAAAAGAAGTGAAAGCCGCCGATGCCGTGGTCGAGCGCCATGGCCGCGATGTTCTTGTCGGGGCAGATTGCACCCGCCTTGATACGGTTCTCACCGATGAGTTCAAGGTCACCGAAGCCCTTGGCCGACAGCCGGATCACAACGCCAGGGATGCCCCCGTCGCGCACGAGCAGGTTGGAACCGACACCGACAACCATAACGGGCACGCCCTTCGGAACGAGCTTCAGGAAGGCGATGAGATCGTCCGTGTCATGCGGCTGGAACATCAGCTCGGCAAGGCCGCCCGCGCGAAACCAGGTCACGCGGTCCATCGGCGCGTCGGGCGTGATGCGGCCGCGAATTGCGTCGACGCCGCCTCCAAGCGCCTCAAGGAGTTTCTGACCGTTAACCTGCTTCATGCTCGATTCCTGAAATTTCCGCGAGTTCCCTGGGCAGGGCCGCGGCCCAATTGGTAATGCTGCCAGCCCCCAAGAGAACCACAAAATCGCCCGGCTGCGCAATCTTGGAGACGATCGGCGCCAGAGTTTCCTGACGGGCGAGATAGCGCGCGTCACGGTGACCGGCTGCCTTGATGCTGCCGACAAGCGCTTCGGAGTTGACGCCCTCGATCGCTTCCTCGCCCGCCGCATAGACCGGCGCGATCAGGATCGTGTCGGCATCGTTGAAGCATGAGGAGAAATCCTCGAACAGGCTCGACAGGCGCGAGTAGCGGTGCGGCTGGTGAACGGCGATGATGCGGCCGCGGCAAGCCTCGCGCGCCGCCCTGAGCACGGCTTTGATTTCCACCGGGTGATGACCATAATCGTCGAAGATACGCGCACCGTTCCATTCCCCGGTCAGCGTGAAGCGGCGTTTGACGCCGCTGAAGGCGGCAAGTCCACGCGCGATGGCTTCCGGCTTGATGCCGAGGCGCTGCGCGACCGCGACCGCCGCCGTGGCGTTCGAGACGTTGTGCCGACCGGGCATGGGCAGGCGCAGGTCTTTCAGTTCGATCACCTGGCCGGTGCGGCGGCGGCGAATCACCACGTCGAAAACTGAAGTGGTACCGTCCATGCGGATGTTATGATAGCGCACGTCGGCTTGCGGATTCTCGCCGTAGGTGATGATCTTGCGGTCCTCGATCTTGCCGACCATCCCCTGCACCTCCGGGTGGTCGAGGCAGAGCACGCCGAAGCCGTAGAAGGGCACGTTCTCGACGAATTGCCGGAAAGCCGCACGCACCGCATCGAAATTGCCGTAGTGATCGAGATGTTCCGGGTCGATATTGGTAACCACGGCAATATCGGCTGGGAGCTTCAGGAACGTACCGTCGGATTCGTCCGCTTCCACCACCATCCACTCGCCCGCGCCCATGCGTGCATTGGTGCCATAGGCATTGATGATGCCGCCGTTGATCACGGTCGGATCGAGGCCGCCGGCATCGAGCAGCGCCGCGACCATCGAGGTCGTCGTCGTCTTGCCGTGCGTGCCGCCGATCGCGATCGCGTTTCGGAAGCGCATCAGCTCCGCAAGCATCTCGGCGCGGCGCACCACGGGCAGGGACTTCTCGCGCGCGGCGATGAGCTCCGGATTGTCGTTCCTGATCGCCGTCGAGACGACGACCACCTCGGCGTCGCCGAGATTTTCCGCCCTGTGGCCGACCGAGATCTGGATGCCCTTCTCGCGCAGGCGTTGAACATTGGCGTTGTCGGCCTGATCCGAGCCCTGGACGCGATGGCCGAGATTGTGCAGGACCTCGGCGATACCGCTCATGCCGATGCCGCCGATACCGATGAAATGTACGAGCCCGATCGTCGTCGGCATTTTCATGAGCGAGTTTCCTTGAATTTCGCGACTGTCGAGCCGCTGGCAATAACCTCTACCAGGGATGCAAGCAAGCGCGCCGCCTCCGGCCTGCCGGTCCCGCGCGCGTTCGCCGCCATTTGTGCGAGCGTCCCGGGGTCGTTCATCGCGTCCGTAAGAATGCTCGCGAGCCTTTCGGCGCCGAGCTCCGCCTGCGCGATCACGCGCGCCCCGCCCTTCGCCGCAAGTGCTGCCGCATTCGCCGCTTGGTCGTGGTCGAGCGCATAGGGATAGGGCACGAGGATCGCCGGGCGGCCGATCACGGAAAGCTCCGAAACGGTAGAGGCGCCGGAGCGGCAGAGGACGAGATGTGCCGAAGCGATCCGCGCTGCCATGTCGGTGAAGAAGGGCGAGACCTCGGCGGCTACGCCAAGCTTATCATAGACGGCAACGACCTCCTCCCTGTCTTCCGGGCGGGCCTGCTGCGTCACCTTGAGCCTGTGGCGTTGCTCGTCGTCGAGCCGGCTGATCGCCTGCGGCACGGCCTTCGAGAAATATTGCGCGCCCTGACTGCCGCCGAAGACGACAAAATGGAATGGTTGATCGCCAGGCGCGGAATAGGATGCCCTGGCCGCCTCGAGCACGGCCGGGCGGACCGGGTTCCCCGTCGTGACCGTCTTTTCGGCGAAGGCACCGGTGCCCTCTGGTAGAAAGCCGCCGGCAATGGCTTTTACCCTTGAGGCGAGCATCCTGTTCGCGCGGCCCATAACGGCGTTCTGCTCGTGGATAATCGATGGAACGCCAATTTGCGCCGCGGCAAGCAGTGGCGGAACCGTCGGGTAGCCGCCGAAGCCGACGATCGCTTTGGGCTTCAACCGCGTGATCAGCCGCCGCGCGGCTCTCAGCCCCGTCCAGAGCTTGAACATCGACCGTGCCAGCTTGACCGGATTCTTCGAGCCGATCGTCGCCGAAGGCACGACATGGATCTCGTCGGCGGGGAACTTGCCGGCATAGCGTTCGGCGCGATCGTCGGTCACGAGATGCACGGAATAGCCGGACGCCTTCAGTTCATGCGCCAATGCTTCCGCCGGAAAGAGGTGCCCGCCGGTTCCACCGGCGGCAAGAAGGATGATCCCTTTGTCCATGTCTTACTCCGCCGGCACCCCGACGCCGGATCGAAAGAGGCTGCGCTCGACCGCGCGTTTCTCCGGCCGATGCCGCGTCAAGGCGAGTATGAACCCGGCCGTCACGCAGATCGCCACCATCGACGATCCGCCATAGGAAATCAGCGGCAGGGTCATGCCCTTGGCCGGAAGCAGTTCGAGATTGACGCCGATATTGATCATCGACTGGATACCGATCTGCAGCACAAGGCCGGCAACGGCAAACCGGTTGAAATCGTTGCGCTCGCGAAAGGCATGATTGAGCCCGCGCATCACCAGGAATGCGAAGATCACAACGATCACCATGCAGAAGACGATGCCGAACTCTTCCGCCGCAACAGAGAAGACGAAGTCGGTGTGGCTGTCGGGGATGATGCGCTTGACCACGCCCTCGCCCGGGCCACGTCCGAACCAGTCGCCCCGGATGATCGCCTGCCGCGCCGTGTCCACCTGGAACGTATCGCCCTCCCCCGTCAGGAATCGGTCGATACGGCCAGCGACATGCGGCAGCATCGTATAGGCGACGAAGAAGCCGCCCGCTCCGGCGCCCGCAAGCACGATGATCCAGAGCCACGGCATGCCGGCCATGAAGAACATGCCGCCCCAGACCGTTGCGGTCAGGATCGTCTGTCCGAGGTCGGGTTGGGCGACAAGCAGGGCGCCGACGATGCAGAAAAGCAGGATCGAGAGCAGGTTGCCGGGAATCTCAGGTTGCTTGGCGTGCTCGGCGAAAAGCCAGGCGCAGACGACGACGAAGGCCGGTTTCATGAATTCCGAGGGCTGGATCGAAATGCCGGCGATCGAAATCCAGCGGAGCGATCCCTTTACCTCCTGGCCGACGAAGAGGACGAGAACCATCAGTCCAAGCGAGATGGCGAGCAGGATGATTGCCGCTCGCCTGACCTGCCGCGGCGTCAGGAAGGATATGCCGATCATCACCGCAAGGGACGGCAGGAGGAAGAGCGCGTGACGCTTGACGAAGTGGAAGCTGTCGAGGCCGATCCGCTCCGCGACCGGCGGGCTTGCCGCGAAGGAGAGCATGAAGCCGACGCCCATCAGGAGGATGAAGGTCGCCAGGAAGAGCCTGTCTATAGTCCAGAACCAGTCGGCCACGGGGCCACGTTCGGCTCGGCTTACCATCTGTCTGTCCCCTTTTCCGGCGCCTGCGCGCCATGTCCAAAACCGCCCGACTGCGCTGTCCCTTCCCGCAGCCGTCAGATGAGCATGGTCACGCCTTCGAGCGCCGCCACATGGCCGGCGAAGGCGTCCCCCCGCACCTCGAAGTTCTTGTACTGGTCGAAGCTTGCGCAAGCCGGGGAAAGCATCACGGCCGCAGGACCTTCCCGGTCCCGCGCCGCATCCGCCGCCGCATGCGCGACCGCCCTTTCCAGCGTCCCGGAGATCTCGTAGGGCACCGCATCGCCGAGTGTCGCGGCAAAGGCCGGCGCCGCCTCGCCGATCAGGTAGGCCTTGGCGATCTTCGGGAAGAATGGTGCCAGCGAGGTGATGCCGCCTTCCTTCGCCAGACCTCCGGCGATCCAGTAGATCCGGTCGTAGCTTGAAAGCGCCGGTGCGGCCGCATCGGCATTCGTCGCCTTGCTGTCGTTGACGAAGATGACCTCGCCCATTTTCGCAATCGGCTGCATCCGGTGCTTGAGGCCCGGAAAGCTCGAGAGCCCGTCGATGATGTCTTTCTCGTCTATACCTACGGCAAGGCATGCCGCGACTGCCGCGGCTGCGTTCTGCGCATTGTGCGCACCGCGCAAAGTTTGAATGCAGCCAAGATCGGCAAAGAGGGTGGACGTGCCGCCATGAGCACGCATCAGACTGAACCCTTCGGCGTAGATGCCATCGGCAAGCACGTGACGGCGAGAGATGCGCACGACCTTCGTGCCGGCCCGTTCGACGCGATCGGCGATCAGACTGGAGAAACTGTCGTCGACGCCGACAATAGCGGTGCGGCTGCCCGCCACCAGCCGCTCCTTGATGTCGGCGTAGTGCCGCATGGTGCCGTGACGGTCAAGGTGGTCAGGCGTCAGGTTGAGCAGGATGCCAGCCGTCGGATCGACAGTCGGTGCGAGATCGATCTGGTATGACGAGCACTCGACCACATAGAAACGTCCCGCCTTGGGCGAATCGAGCGTCAGCACCGCGGTGCCGATATTGCCGCCAAGCTGCGTGTCCCGCCCGCTTGTCCTAAGGAGATGCGCGATCAGCGCCGTGGTCGTCGACTTGCCGTTGGTGCCGGTAATCGCGATGAAAGGGCAATTCGGTGCGTGCGCGCGACGTTCGCGGACGAAGAGCTCGACGTCGCCGATGATCTCGACGCCCGTCTGGTGCGCAAGGTCCACGCTCCAATGCGGCTTCGGATGCGTCAGCGGCACGCCGGGCGAGAGGACGAGGGCGGAAAAGGCCTGCCAGTCGGCCCCGCGCAGGTCCAACGTCGCGATACCGGCCGCGGCGGCCCTGATGACGCTGTCGGGATTGTCGTCCCAGGCGGTGACTTCCGCGCCGCCGGCAACAAGCGCCTGAGCCGTCGCCAGTCCGGACCCGCCCAGCCCGAAAAGTGCGATCTTCCTGCCCTTGAATGTGGTGACCGGGATCATCGTCGCTCACCTGAGCTTGAGGGTGGAAAGGCCGACCATCGCAAGTATGACGGCAATGATCCAGAAGCGGATCACGACCTGGCTTTCCGTCCAGCCCTTCTTCTCGAAATGATGGTGGATCGGCGCCATCAGGAAGACGCGGCGTCCGGTGCGCTTGAACCAGAAGACCTGGATGATGACCGACAGCGTCTCGATGACGAAGAGGCCGCCGATAATCACCATGACGATCTCGTGCTTGGTCGCGACGGCGACGGTACCGATCAGCCCGCCGAGAGCGAGCGAACCGGTATCGCCCATGAAAATCGCCGCGGGCGGTGCATTGAACCAGAGGAAGCCGAGGCCCGCGCCGATAACCGCGCCGAGTATCACCGCAAGCTCGCCGGTGCCGGGCACGAAATGGATCTGCAGGTAGTTGGCGAAGACGGCATTGCCCGCCAGATAGGCGATCAGGCCGAAGGCGGCCGATGCGATCATCACCGGCCCGATCGCAAGCCCATCGAGACCGTCCGTCAGGTTCACGGCATTGCCCGCGCCGACGATCACGAAGCCACCGAACAGCACGAAGAAGTAGCCGAGATTGAGCATCAGGTCCTTGAAGAAGGGGAAGGTCACTGACGAGCCGAAGGTGGAGCCGGCGCTGCCGGCGGAAAGCGCCGCCCGCATCATGAAGAAGACGGCGATCGAGGCGATCACGAATTCGATACCGAGCCGCGCCTTGCCGGAAAAGCCCTTGTCCGATTGCTTCGTAACCTTGAGATAGTCGTCGTAGAAACCGATCGCCCCGAAGCCGAGCGTCACGAGAAGCGTCGACACGACGTAGACGCTCGAAAGGTCTGCCCAAAGCAGCGACGAGCCGACGATGCCCGCAAGGATCATCAGACCGCCCATGGTAGGCGTGCCTGCCTTCTTGAAGTGCGTCTGCGGTCCATCGGCGCGGATCGGCTGGCCCTTACCCTGGCGGATGCGAAGCGAATCGATCATCGTCGGGCCGAAGAGAAAGACGATCAAGGCGGAGGTGAAGAGTGCTGCGCCCGTTCGGAAGGTGATGTAGCGAAAGAGGTTGAAGAATTGAAAGTGGTCCGCCAGTTCCACGAGCCAGATCAGCATTAAGGGACCTTCCCCAAAGATTGGAATCGGGTGTCGCCCGAACAGAATCATCTGACGAACGATACCCGCTTGCATACGACTATGTTAGGCCATTTCCCCTGGCCAGGGATCAATCCACCGGCATCGGTGGCGTCACCCGCTACGCTTCCGTCGCGGCCTCCTCGGGATAGGCATAGAGAAACGCCTCGACGATTTTCGCGCAGCCCGTTCCCTTGGAGGACTTGACCATCACCATGTCACCGGCGGCGGCCGCGCCGACGGCGTAAGGGATGAGATCGCCAACCGCTTCGCGGTAAACGACGGAAATCTCCCCGGGCAGGGCATCGCGCAAATGCGCCATCTG
>JAPSJG010000172.1 GCA_031178305.1 Sinorhizobium sp. | reverse complement strand
CGCGCAACTCGTTAAGCGCACCGATGCGTTCGGCCATGGGCACGTCGCTGCCGCCCGGCCAGTGCAGGAGCAGGAGATCGACATGGTCCGTCTTCAGTCTCCTCAGGCTTTCGTCGACCGAGGCGGTGAACGCGTCGTGGCGATATCTGTCGACCCAGACCTTAGTCGTCAGGAAGATGTCGGCACGTGGAACGCCGGACTGGCGGATGGATTCGCCGACCTCCGCCTCGTTCCCATAGGCCTGCGCGGTGTCGATATGCCGAAAGCCGATTCTGAGCGCTTGCGGGAGGATGCGAAGCACTTCGTCTCCGGACATGCGGAAGGTGCCGAAGCCGAGGGCGGGAATATTGGCGCCGTTGGAATTGACTGCATGCATGGGGGCCTCCTCGAAATGGTGGCGGGGAAATTGCTGTCTCCTGCTGCATGTCTCCTTAAATCGACCTCGATTTAAGGAGACATGCAGCAATTCAAGGGGCTACAGCGACCCTTTGCGCGTCTGATAAGACGCGCGGCACTGTAATACTTTTTCCGCCCCCTGGCTGAGGTTCAAGCCGGCGTCAGCCACCCTTGGTCGCGACGATGAAAAGGCGCGGGAAGCGCAGCAGCACGTTGCCATTCGCCATTGCCGGATAGGCCTTGCGGATCTTTTCCGCATAGGCTGCAAGATATTCCGTTCGCCGTTCGGCGGGCAGCGCGTCGAGATACGGGCGCAGCCCCGTCCCCTTCATCCACTCGACGATGGCATTCGTATTGACGAGCTGGTGATAATATACGGTGTGCCAGATTTCGATCTGCGCCGCTTTGTCGGCAAGCTTTTCAAGATACGTCTTCGGTGCAGGCAGCGGCAGGCGCGGCATCGTCCGGCCGCTGAAGGCCTGCACGAAAGCGGGCTCCTCGGCCGTCTCCTGCATCAGAACATGGGACGGCTCATCGAGATTGTCGGGCATCTGCACGGCGAGCGTGCCGCCGGGCGCGAGCGCGGCGATGAGCCGTTCGAGAATGTCGATGTGCTTCGGCACCCATTGGAAAACCGCATTGGCGAAGAACAGCGACGAGAGTTCCGGGGGAGCCCAGGAGGCGAGATCGGCCTTTTCGAAGACGACGTCCGGCAGCCGCTCGTGCGCGGCCGCCAGCATGTTGTCGTCATTGTCGATTCCGATCAGACGATTGTCGGGAAAACGGGCGCGGATCAGCTCCGTCGAATTTCCCGGCCCGCAGCCGAGATCGAAAGCGTTGCCCGGCGGAAGCACATGCACCTGCGCCAAGAGGTCGCGCGCCGGACGCGTTCTTTCTTCCTCGAACTTCACATATTGCGCTGCCGACCACGTCATCGGATCGTTCCTTATACGCCGAATTGCAGGCTTTCGAGCGAGGGAAGAATGAGTGACGGCCCGTAGTCCCTGTATTCGTCGGGCATATCGTAACGGTTGATCCATACGGTGCGGAAGCCGAACTTCGTCGCACCGGCAACGTCCCAGCGATTGGACGACTGGAACGATACCGCCTGCGGATAGAGCCGGTACTGCGTCGTCACGAGATCGTAGACGGCGGGCGCCGTCTTGAATGCCTTGACCGCGTCGACCGAGAACACGTCGTCGATGACGATGTCGAGCGCGGCGTTCTTCACCGCGGAAGCGAGCATTGCCGGCGAGCCGTTGGAAAGAATCGCGAGGCGCGCGCCCCGCTCCTTCAACCCGCGAAGGACGGCCGGCACCTCGGAATAGCAATCGAGCGTCCAATAGGCGTCGAGCAATTGCTTCTTGAGCTTCGGATTGGCCGAGGGAAAGCGCTCGAAGGCGTAGTCCAGTGACTGCTCGGTCAGTTGCCAGAAATCGACATAGGCGCCCATGAGCGAGCGCACCCAGGAATATTCAAGCTGCTTGGCACGCCAGAGCTCGGAAAAGGCTTGGCCGTCAGGTCCAATCGCCTCCGCATGCCGGCGCACGGCCGCATGCACGTCGAAAAGCGTGCCGTAAGCGTCAAAGACATAGGCCGCATAGGACATCGATTTCTCCCGTCTCACCCGCATCCGGCTGGCCCGCAGGCACATCCTGGACGAGGGGCTTGCGATTACAACGCGTCGCTGCTCCATTTTGTTTTTTGGAGATCATGTCAAAATTTTGTGCGCCGCACAATGGCATCGCACGTGCCTGCGATCGTCAGCCTTTCCAGACCTTTGTCGGGAAACGCAGCGCCTGCCTGGCAAGCTTACCCTTGAGCCCGAGCGCCGTATCGCAGAGTCCGACCACGTGGCGGTTCGGCTTGGCCTCCGGGCGAAGCGCGTGAAGCGCCGCGGCCGCCGCCTCCGGCGTGATGTAGCGCGCGAGAATGCCAAGCGTCAGCGCCGTCGAGCGGCCGATGCCCCTGAGGCAGTGGACCAGAAGATGCGCATCATTGGGCAGCCCGTCGACGAAGGCGAATGTCGCCTCCATTGCCTCGGCCCGCGCGGCGTCCGGCGCTTCCGGATCGATCGCATCGCCGAAAAAGAGTTCCAGGTGCCGCTCCGGCGGCAGTTCGATCATCGACAAGAGCCGGGTTGCGGGCGCCCGAATCGAGATCAGATGCGTCGGTGCCCAGAGCCCCCGATTATGTCTGGCCTCCGTCTGCGAACTTACGATCACACGCACGGGCCAGCCGCTGGGATGCGCCGGATTGTCGTCGAGAACGGGCCGGTAGAGTTCTCCTTCCGTGGCCTGAGCCGCAAGCGCCATGACGGGACCTCACTGATTCGTCTTGCTTATCGGGAGGATAGCAGTGCAACGGTCCGATCGGAATTCCCTCGGCTTGGGGCGGCGTGATCGGGCGCGGCCTTCCTGAAGTGCAAGACCCCTCCCCAACCCCCCACAGGTGAGCGGGGCTTTGGTGTCCGCCGCGCCTCCCTGCCATTTACTACGCTTGGGTCTGCCGCTACGCCAAAAAATGGCGGTGAGGGCGCGGCCAGGTTAAGCCCCTCCCAGGCCTTAGAACGGCGCTATGGCGGCGCGGCTCGCCCGGCGGTCACGCGTCAAAACCGCGTGATTACGCTGATGCCGAGGTCTGTCGCGCGGTCCATCGCCACCAGCGCCGGGACGGCCTCTTGCAGCGAAATCTCCCGGCCGATCAGCTGCCTGGGGTCGAGCTTACCGGCCGTGATCATCGACAGCATTGCGTCGTAGCGCCAGGCTTGCATGCCGTGGCTGCCGTAGATTTCGAGCTCGTGGCCGATCACCTGCGCCATCGGGATCTGCGGCGTGGCGTGTTCCGCCAACATCAGGCCGACCTGGACGTGCCGGCCGCGGCGGCGGAGATTTCTGATCGAATTGAAGCAGGTGACGGGCGAGCCGAGCGCATCGATTGACACGTGCGCTCCGCCTGCCGTGATCTCCCTGACGGCGGCGGCGACATCATCCGTCTCGCGCGCGTTGATCGCCGCGACGGCGCCGAGTTTCCGGGCGAAGGCGAGCTTTTCTGCGGAAACGTCGATGGCGATCGGGTTGGCTCCGAGCGCGGCTGCGATCATGATCGCCGAGAGGCCGACGCCGCCGCAGCCGTGCACCGCCACCCATTCGCCCCCTTGAACGCGGGCCTGGTCGGCGATGGCCCGGAAGGAGGTGGCGAAGCGGCAGCCGAGGCTGGCGGCCGTCGCAAAATCCATGCTCTCCGGCAGGTGCACGAGATTCTGGTCGGCAAAGTCGATCGCCACATATTCGGCGAACGAGCCCCAATGGGTGAAGCCCGGCTGGAACTGCGCTTCGCAGACTTGGCTGTTGCCGGAGCGGCATTCGGCGCAACGGCCGCAGCCGGAAACGAAGGGCACGGTGACCCGGTCGCCGACCTTGTAGCGCATCACCCCGCGGCCAGTGGCGGCGATCGTTCCCGCCAGTTCGTGGCCCGGGACATGCGGCAGCCGGATGTCCGGGTCATGGCCCATCCAGCCGTGCCAGTCGCTGCGGCAGAGCCCGCTTGCTTCCACCTTGATAACGACGCCGTTCTCCGTTGGCTTCGGGTCGGGCAGCGTCCTCACCTCCGGCGTCTTTTCGAAGGCGTCGTAATACATCGCTCTCATCGGTTCATCTCCCTTGTAAGTCCTGCCATTCTGGCGCGGCGTATCACACGGCTCCTAAATGAAGCCCATGACTATTTTTGATATACCCATTCACCCCAATGCTGCTTTTTCCGGATAAAGCGGAACGAACGAGAAAGATGAGAGGAGGCGCCGATGGCCGTCGATACATCCCCGCGATCCACCACCTGGACCTATGTTGACGGCGAATGGCTCTCCGGCAATCCGCCGCTGATCGGCCCGACCTCCCACGCGATGTGGCTCGGCTCGACTGTGTTCGACGGCGCGCGCTGGTTCGACGGGATCGCGCCCGACCTCGACCTGCATTGCCAGCGCGTCAACCGCTCCGCCGAAGCGCTCGGGCTGAAGCCGACAATAGCGGCCGAAGAGATCGAGGCGCTGACCTGGGAGGGCGTGAAGAAATTCGACGGCATGACGGCAATCTATGTGAAGCCTATGTATTGGGGCGAGCACGGTTCCTGGAGCGTGGTGGCGGTCGATCCGGAATCGACTCGCTTCGCCCTCTGCCTGTTCGAAGCACCGATGGGCAATGCGCATTCGGGCTCGGCGCTGACGCTCTCGCCCTTCCGCCGCCCGACGCTCGAATGCATGCCGACCGACGCCAAGGCCGGCTGCCTCTATCCCAACAACGCCCGCATCCTACAGGAAGCGCGCTCGCGCGGCTTCGACAATGCGCTGGTGCGCGACATGCTCGGCAATATCGCCGAGACCGGCTCTTCCAATGTCTTCATGGTCAAGGACGGCGTCGTCTTCACGCCTGCCGCCAACCGGACCTTCCTTGCGGGCATCACCCGCTCTCGTGTCATGGGTCTGCTGCGCGAAGCCGGTTTCGAAGTGGTCGAAACGACGCTGACCATGGCCGATTTCGAGACGGCCGACGAGATCTTCACTACCGGCAACTATTCGAAGGTCGTGCCGGTGACCCGGCTCGAGGACCGCGGTCTGCAGGCAGGCCCAATCACGGCCAAGGCGCGCGACCTCTATATGGAATGGGCGCATTCGAGCGGGGACGTGTGATACGGCCGCTCCCCAACCCCTCCCCACAGGTGGGAGGGGCTTGCTCCCGTCCCGGCCGGTGTCGCCGGCAACATCCACGCTCCCGGAACCGTCAAGACATGGATGGGTCAGGCGCAGCACCGTAAGCTCCTCCCACATGTGGGGAGGGTTGGGGCGGGGCCACCTGCAGGGTAGGGGTCACGCCCGCTCATTCCTCGATCGGCCGGACGAGCACGTCGGCGGAGGTTCGTGTCGTCGGCCCGTGATGGACCGCTTCGATATTGTTGCCGTCCGGGTCGAGGAGAAACGCGGCGTAGTAGCCCGGGTGGTAGGGACGCTCGCCAGGGCCGCCATTATCCATGCCGCCATTTGCGAGGCCGACATGGTAGAATCGCTGCACGGCGTCCCGGTCGGCCGCCTGGAAGGCGAGATGGACGCGGCTCTGATAGTCATCCGCCTTGTCGACGAATAATTCGTCGAAGGCAAAAAACGCGTCGGTCTCACGGGTCGGCTGGTGGCCGAGCGCACCGAGGACTGCGACGTAGAAGCGCTTGCTGACAGCGAGATCCTGCACGCGAAGGTGCACGTGATCGATGAGACGTCCCTGGTGAAATTCCATCCTTCTCTCCTGCAGCTCCTGTGCGGCGGAGGCGACGCGGTTATGTAAACGAAGCTGCAGCAGCAAAAGTTGCGCATCGCCTTCTCCGAGGACCGACGATGCGGAGAGCAAAGGAAGTATTTTGCGTGGGTTAGGGAAAATTTGGCACCGCATCGGTTGCCTCCCGCCGAGGCGGTGCCTATGTTCCGCTCACAGATTTCCGTGACGAAATCCAATGCCAAGAGGAGATGCCACAATGGCTTTCGAATTGCCGAACCTTCCCTATGACTATGATGCGCTCGCGCCTTACATGTCACGCGAAACGCTCGAATATCATCACGACAAGCATCACCTCGCCTATGTGACGAACGGCAACAAGCTTGCCGAGGAAGCCGGTCTTTCCGACCTGTCCGTCGAAGAAGTCGTCAAGAAATCCTACGGTACCAACCAGCCGCTCTTCAACAATGCCGGCCAGCACTACAACCACATCCACTTCTGGAAGTGGATGAAGAAGGGCGGCGGCGGCACCAGCCTGCCGGGCAAGCTCGACGCGGCGATCAAGTCCGATCTCGGCGGCTATGACAAGTTCCGCGCCGATTTCATCGCAGCCGGCACCGCCCAGTTCGGCTCCGGCTGGGCCTGGCTCTCGGTCAAGAACGGCAAGCTCGAAATTTCAAAGACCCCGAACGGCGAAAACCCGCTGGTCCATGGCGCTTCGCCGATCCTCGGCGTCGATGTCTGGGAGCACTCCTACTACATCGATTACCGCAACGCCCGCCCGAAATACCTCGAAGCCTTCGTCGACAACCTGATCAACTGGGACTATGTCCTCGAAATGTACGAGACGGCGACGAAGTAAGCGACCCGTCGCGATGGAGGTTCGGCCCGGCGCTTGCGTCGGGCCTTTTCGACCACATGATAGCTCATGCTTCCCGGGGTGATGATTTGCCCCTCACCCTAACCCTCTCCCCGCGCGCGGGGACGCGCGGGGAGAGGGGACCTGCACCAGAACTTGCCCCTTCACCCCAGTTGCAAGGAGATAGGGGACTGGCGGCGACGCTTGTCGCGAGTCCCTTCGCCCCGCTTGCGGGGAGAAGGTGGAGCCGGATGGCATTTTGCGGGACCACCATCTCCTATACATCCCGCACTCAGACGCCCGCGCTCGCCGGCGTTTTCCACCCATCCATCCACAATTGCCGCAGCTTCTCGCCTTCGCCGCGGAAGAAGGCGTCGACCGATTCGCAATGCTCCACCCGATCTGCGCGGAAATTGCGGATGGCCTGGCGCAGCTCGCACCAGGCAACCATGACCGCGTGTTCCGAGTAATAGATCAGCCCCAGCGGGCGCACCGTGCGCTTCGTCGCCCGGCCGAGTTCGTCGCGATAGTCGAGCGCGAGCTTCTGCTCGTCACGGATCGCGCGGCGTACCAGGGAGAGGTCGATCCCCTCCGGCGCTGGAAAGGTGCTGCCCCAGGCATGCAGCGCTTGTGACTGGAAGGCCTGGCGTAGAGGCGCCGGCACGGCCCCGGTGATCTTCTCGCTCACGCGCCGCGCTGCCGCCCTCAACTCGTGGTCGCCGGTGCGCGCGAGCAGCGCGAGGGCGAGCACAATCGCCTCCGTCTCCTCGATGGAAAACATCAACGGCGGCAAGTCGAATCCCGGCCTCAGAATATAACCGATGCCGCGCCCGCCCTCGATCGGCACCCGCATCGCTTGCAAGGCGGCAACGTCGCGATAGATCGAGCGCGGAGTCACCTCCAGCCGTTCGGCCAATTCGGCCGCCGTTATCGGCTTCCGGGCAAGTCGGACGATCTGGATGATCTCGAACAGCCGCGATGCCTTGCGCATCGGTTTCCTTCCATAGCCGCAAAGCTCCTGACACGACCCTGTCAGTTGGAAAGCGGTATAGCACGCGCCAACGGATTGAAAGAACTGCAATCCGCTCCATCGTCCATCGCAACCTTCGGCGAGCTACTGACATGACCTACGCGGAAAATCTTTGGCTGTTCTTCACCCTTCTCTTCGGCATCATCATCGTTCCAGGCATGGACATGGTGTTCGTCCT
>JAPSJG010000574.1 GCA_031178305.1 Sinorhizobium sp. | reverse complement strand
CCGATGCGGGTCGGGGGCAAATGGCCAGTCACTGAGAAGGCGACGAACCGGCAAGACCGCTGTTGCATGCAGCCTCGAGACGGTCGAGGAAAGGCCGCTGCGCAGGATTGATCTTCTCGCGCGCCTCGGGCAGCGTAAACCAGCCAGCGCGGTCGACCTCAGGAAAGGCCTGCATTCGGCCGCTGCGCGGAGGCCACTCGATCTCGAACATGTTGCTTCTAAGGCGTTCTATGTCGAAGTCGCTCTCGGCCGCGTAGGCAACGATGAGCTTGCCGCTTTTCAGCCGTGCCTCGCCGAGAGGCGTTAGCGCGCCCATAACTGCGATTCCGGTTTCTTCCAGAGATTCGCGCCGCGCCGCCGCCTCAGGCTCCTCGTCCGGCTCGTATTCGCCCTTCGGGATCGACCACGCGCCGAGATCGCGATTGCTCCAGAATGGCCCACCGGGGTGGACGAGCAGAACGAGAAGCCTGTCGCCGTCGAACTTGTAGAACAGAATGCCAGCGCTCGTCTTCGGCATGTGAAATCCTCGATTTGCCGCAGTTCATGCTGGTTGATCGGTGCGCGCCTGCTAAGGTTTCGCGGCAGCATAAACCGGAAATCCGCGCCACCGTCAAAGCCGTGCGCTATAGTGGCTAGATCACGATGATTTTAGGTCGGATCGACCTAAAATCATAAACGTGATCGATTCAAAGAAGTTAGCGGGATGCGGGCGGAAAACCGCGCACACTTTTCCTCATCCCGCGCTAGTATCGCCTCATCGGAAAGGGCGAGATGATGCGAGCCATGGTCCTCGAGGAAGTCGGCCAACCGTTGGTGCGGGTCGAACGGCCGCTTCTCGAACCGCTTGCCGGGCAGATGCGGCTGAGAGTCGAGGCCTGCGCCGTCTGCCGCACGGACCTGCACGTGATTGATGGCGACCTGCCGCAGCCGGAGCTGCCACTCGTTCCCGGTCACGAGATCGTCGGCCTGATCGAGGCGGTAGGCAACGGCGTCGACCCGGCGAGGATCGGCCGCCGTGCGGGTGTGCCGTGGCTCGGCCATACCTGCGGTGCATGTTTCTATTGCCGCTCTGGCGCTGAAAATCTCTGCGACGCCCCTTTGTTTACGGGCTATACCCGCGACGGCGGCTTCGCGACGGATGTCATCGCCGACGCCGACTACGCCTTCGATCTCGATCGCGCGGGCGATCCGGTGGCACTCGCGCCGCTTCTTTGCGCGGGGCTGATCGGCTGGCGATCGCTGAAGCGGGCGGGAGACGGCCGGAGGATCGGACTATATGGTTTTGGGGCCGCCGCCCACCTAATCGCTCAGGTCTGCGCCTGGCAGGGGAGAAAGGTTTACGCCTTCACCCGCCCGGGCGACATGGCCGCGCAGCATTTCGCGCTCGAACTCGGTGCCGCCTGGGCCGGAGGATCGGACCAGGCGCCGCCGGAGCCTTTGGACGCAGCGATCATCTTCGCGCCCATCGGAGCCCTCGTGCCGGCAGCGCTTAAGGCGGTGCGAAAGGGCGGCCGCATCGTCTGCGGCGGCATCCATATGAGCGACATTCCGGCGATGTCCTATGCGCTGCTCTGGGGCGAGCGCGAGCTTGTTTCGGTTGCCAATCTCACACGCGAAGACGCCCGCGAGTTCCTCGAGATCGCCTCGAAGGCCGGGGTGCACACCCGCACGACGGTCTATCCGCTCGATCATGCCAATGCCGCGCTCGACGACCTTCGCAGCGGCAGGTTGAACGGCGCCGCCGTGCTC
>JAPSJG010000171.1 GCA_031178305.1 Sinorhizobium sp. | reverse complement strand
GCCGAATTTGCCTCGGAAGTCCTCGGCCTCGAAACTGTCCGGGGCGGAAAGCTCGGCGATGTGGTCTTCGATGAACTCGGCGAATTCGACCTGCTCGAGCGGCTTGCCATTAATCTTGACCCAGGCCTTCCATTCCTCCGAGAGCGGAAATTCATAATGGGCCCGGTGCTTGCCGTTGTCCGCAAGGCCGCCGTTCTTCGCTTCGTGGTAGTCGAAAACGGCCGTAATGAAGGGCTTTTCCCAATTCGTCTCGGCAAAGATCGCGCTATGCTCGGTCTTGTGGCGATCGATCAGGGAGATGAGACTCTCGAGCGTCGCCACCTTTGCGGTTCCACTCTTGCGACGCGGATGCTCGCGGAAGCGCTCGAAGAGATCCGCAACGCTGGAGAGGGCTCCAGACTTGCGGTCGACGAATACGGGGATGGTCGACGGTACGCCCGGGATAGCGGTCGAGAGCGACAGGGTCGCAATTTGTGAACCGGCACGGTCGGAGAGATCGTGGATAGCGGCGATGTCGAGAGCGGCGCCAGGCTTGTTCTGCGTTTCAGTCATTTTGTTTTCCTTTTGAAGCTGGAGAGGGGATCAGGCGCGCGTGCGTTCGCTCACGTCGCGCGGGCCTGAAAACATGTCGTGCTGCTGGGGGTGCTCGGTCGAAAGCGCTCCGCTCTCGGTGACCCAATAGACCGACGACTTGCGTGCGCGCTTCGGCGTCTTCGTCGTGATGTCGGCATTGATGGTGACCATGCCGTTGGCGACCGCGAAATCGAGCTTCAGGGTCAGGTTGCCCTTGTGCACGACCTTGGGATTGTCTTCGGACATGGCGCCGAGCTCGCCCAATGTCTCGACGAGCTTCGTGCTCATTTCCTGATTGAGTTCGCCGCCCTCGAGCATGCCGATGAGCGCTTGACTGTCTCGAATGATCTTCATGGAAGGTCCCTTTGTTAGAACGGGATGTCGTCATCGAGATCGCGCTCGAGTGACTGGGAAGGTTGGGAGGAGGAGCGGCCGGCGGCTCGATCGCCGTCGATGCCATAGTCTTCGGGACCATTGCCGCCGGCGCGATAGCCGGAGCCTTCGCGGCGGCCGTCGAGCATCGTGAGCGTGGCGTTGAAACCCTGCAGGACGATCTCGGTCGAGTATCGGTCCTGGCCTTGGTTGTCCTGCCATTTGCGCGTCTGGAGCTGCCCCTCGACGTAGACTTTGGCGCCCTTCTTCAGGTAGTCCTCGGCAATCTTTGCGAGGCTCTCATTGAAGATGACGACGCGGTGCCACTCGGTCTTTTCCCGACGCTCGCCGGACGTTCGGTCGCGCCAGGTTTCCGAGGTCGCGATGTTGATCGTGGCGATGGGCCTGCCATCCTGAGTGCGGCGCACTTCCGGATCGCCGCCGAGATTGCCGATCAGGATGACCTTGTTGACGGAGCCTGACATCGATCACCTCGACGTTCTGGCGGCGGCGGCGGTGGCCGCCTGGCCGATGACGCGCCCTTCGCCGATGAGGCGATAGGCAAGCTTCCGGAATTCCTCCTCGGCCTTCATCGGCGCCCATGGTTTGATGGCGCTGGTGAGGTTCGGCGGTTTCGATTTCGGGAACTGTTCACCGGCGCGCGGCCCGAAGAGCGCAATCGCTTCGGCGCGGCACATCCTGGCATCCATTGATTTCACCAGTGCCGCCTGCTTTTCCTTCCATGCCTCGGGACCGGGCAGGCCGGCGGCGTAGTAGATCACCTCATCCCAGGCGGACTTGCAGGTCGCCACGGCGTCAATCATCCGCTCTTCGCCATAAAAGTGGTGGGAAGCAGATGAATAGAGTTCCTGGGAAGGCCGCGACTGGTCGCCGACAATGTACTCGTGGCCGTCATGCAGAAGGAAAAGCGCGCCGTCAGCAGGCGAGCCGCCTTCATTGATGATCGCTTGCGCCCCCATGACACAGTGCTGAGCTACCGATAGTGCTATGCCTGGATTGCGGCCGTCGAAGCGCGCGATCTTCGACAGTACGTTGCCCATTTCGAGGAAGCACACGACCTCCGGTCGAGGATCTGCGATGTCGATAACCGAGCCGTCGGGGGCAAAAGACCAGATAGGCTCAGGGGAAAGACGCATGGCTGCGGTCATCCTCACCTCCGGTCAACGGAGGCGATGCGTCGATCGAGATCGACGAGCGCGTGAGTTACGCCGTGTCCGAGCCAGCCGATGGACATGCAAGTGACGGCAAAGACCACGAGGACAACTCGATAGGTCCAGATCGGTGTATCGCGGATAGTGACCTGCCGCGGAGCGCGGTCCGCAAAGGGTGTGAAGTGATCCATGATCAGGCCACCCGGCGTTCGTAACGGCGGGCAACGCGCTCGATGACGGCTGGACCGTCCCGCTGGATTTCAGCGTCACTGAAGCCGCGCTGGCGAAGGTCCTTCTCGGTGCGGCCGGGACCGATCGCGAGAACGATATCTTCCATGGAATGCATCCGCTGGGCGCGGGTAGTGCCAAGTGCAACAAGCATGTGCATCTCCGGTTTGAGGGGTTTAGAGCCCTCAGGGTCCGGAGCGATTGCAACCGCCGCGATCCCGAGGGATGGCGGCGAAGATAATTCGGTATATGTACCACGTCAACAACGAATAGGTACATGTACCGATTTTTGTTTAAGCCAAAAGATTGTGGAGATTGGTATGAAAACCGCTTCTGGTTTTGATTTCGGCAATAAAAAACCCCGCCGCAGCGGGGTTGAAGTCGAGGCTCGGGTCGGCTCTCACATGTCTATGTAGGATCTTCCGACACGACCGAAGACCCGAGGCATGTTGCCGTCCTCTATGAAGATCGGCTCATGGTTATGGTTCGTGGATACCGGCTCGAAGCGGGTCGGGCTCTGGCGATACCTCTTGTATGTCGCCCCTCCTTCGCCGTCCTCGATCACATAGCAGGCGTTCGGGACGAGACGTTTGTCGCGGCGGTTGACCAGGATGATAGATTCGGGCGGAGAGATCCTGTCCATTGAATCGCCATCAACCTTCAATGCCACCCAATCTCCTGGCGGAAGGCCGGCGACGGCAATCTTTTCAAAGTCGTCGGTCGGCATAACTGCGTCCGATGCGGCGAACGCGCCGGCGCTCACCCACGAAATCTTCGGAACGGCCATCGTCGAAGAGGTGTTTGGTACATCGTCGAGCTCCTCCGGGCCTGCTTCATAGGCAAGCCATTCCGGAGTGGTGCGCAGCGCAGGAGCGATAAGGCTCAGGGTCTCGATGCGCGGCATGGCGCCTCTGCGCCAGTTGCGGATCGTCCCGACCTTGGCGCCTGCGGCTTGCTCTGCAGCGTGCTCCGACAGCCCGAGCTTCTCGCGGCGAATGCGCACGCGGTCGAGGATCTGTTCAAGTGTGTTTGTTGTCACCATCGTATCCATATCGGTAAATATACCGCATCTGAGAAAAATTGCGATGGGTACATAGACCGTTGACAATTCGGTACATGTACCACATAAGGGCTACATGAAGATCATCGACACTCTACTTTTGGTATCGGATGCCTTCTGCGCCTCTACGGGGATCGCGGAAGCGACGCTCTCTTCGCGCGTGTTCAATGACGGCAAGCGACTTGCCGCCGTACGGGCCGGTAAGGATATCGGTGCCCGGCGTGTGGAACGCGCGATGCACTGGTTCTCCGAGAACTGGCCTGATGGTGCCGAATGGCCCCTTTGTGTTGCTCGCCCGGCTTCTGTTCTGGAGGCTGCGGAATGAACATCCCCCTCTCAGATTTGCGGCGAGGATTTGGCCCCTGCGCCTCGCTGCAAGGCGGGAGCCGCGCAATCCTCCCGCGCGCTCCCGCCACCATTTTCCGTTCTGCGTACCCATGCGGTCCTCCGTGATCTTCTGACGGACTGAACCTCTCACCTTCAAACCTTTCCCACACTGGGAAAACACGCCGGGATTTCCCGGCGCGGGAAACCTTTTGCCTTTCGAGAGACAGCAATGACGAACGAGACTTTGACGAATGCCTGGTTTCATCGCCTGAAGGCGGCAACTCGCATGCTGATCAAGCTCAATGGTGGCATTGAGGCGTGCGCGGAGCTCACTTCACTATCGAAGAGTCAGATCGGCCGCTGCAACAGCGATAAAGATCCCGACCTCCTGCCCATTCCCAGTGTCATCCGCCTAGAAGCGGAGTGCGGCAATCCGGTCGTCACCCGTGCCATGGCGGAGCTCCATGGTTGTCAGCTCGTGAATCCCGATGAACAGGGCCACGACGACCGCTGTCTCATGCGCGACAACGCCGAGATGCAGCAGCGGAACTCGGAATTTCAGTCAGGCCTTTATTCGGCGGCCGGCGACAACGTCATCACGCCCAATGAGGCATTGCGCTCACTGCGCGACCTGCAATCTCTCAAGCAGAAGATCTCCGATGTCGAAACTGGCCTGACAGAGGTGATCGCCAAGGGTGGCCAGAGGGGTGATCTCAAGCTCGTCTATGGAGGCGAGCAATGATCGAGATCCTCGATGGCCGCGTGCGCCTCAATATTGGCGATTGCCTCAACATTCTAGCCGCAATGCAGCCGGATAGTGTCGATTGCATAGTGACGTCGCCGCCCTATTGGGGCCTGCGGGACTATGACGTAGAGGGTCAGATCGGCCTCGAACCGACGCTTGGCGAACACCTCGAAGTTATGGTCAGAGTGTTCGAGGAACTCCGGCGTGTTTTGAAAAAGACCGGCACATGCTGGGTAAACTACGGCGACTGCTACGCCACCAAGCCTAACGGCAAGTCTGCAGCCGCATACAAGGCGGAAGGCTCTGACGACCGTACATTCAGGGATAAGCCGTTTTCGACAGTCGGGCCTATCCATCGCGACAAGCGTTCCGGTTCTCGTTGGGGCGGCGGCAATAATCCATCAGGCGGCTATCTGAAGGGGAAGGATCTATGCATGATCCCCAACCGCCTAGCTATCGCTTTACAGGATGCGGGTTGGTGGGTTCGCTCCGAGATCGTATGGGGCAAAACCAATCCCATGCCGGACAGCGCTAAAGACCGGCCCGGGACGGCCCACGAGAAAGTCTTCCTTCTCACGAAGTCGGCGCGCTACTGGTACGACAGCGAGGCTGTTCGATTCCAGCTTTCGCCTAAGACTCTCACCGCCTACGGGACCGTCCGGAACGACGTAGACGACGATGGCTTCGGCAAGGTGAAGAAATCGAACATGGCGCGATCTATGCCTGTTCGAAAGCCGCGCGAGACTCCGATCGCAGCTCTGACACCACGCCATTCGGGTCACATCAATCACACCGGAATAAATGCAACGCCAAGGGGCGAGGGGCGCAATCTGCGCAACTATGAGCCCGCCCCCCTGATCGTCTGGCCAATCGCTACGAAGCCGTTTTCAGAGGCCCATTTCGCGACCTTTCCACCAGAGCTAGCCGAACGCTGCATTCTGGCAGGTTGCCCGAAAGGCGGTCTTGTCCTCGACCCGTTTGGCGGCGCTGGCACCACGGCTCTTGTTGCGCTTCGCCATGGCCGACGGGCGGAATTGATCGAGCTCAATCCCGAATATGCAGAGATTACATGTCGGCGGATCCAAACGGAATGGCGCGTGGCACCGAGGTCGCAACAGGCTGCAGATCACGGACCGTTGTTCGCGGGCGGTGCCGCATGAGGGAGGATGTCCGCCTCTACATTGTGACCGACGATCCGGCGAAAGCATCTCTCGACGTGCTTGGCTGCTTTCTGTCCGAAGTTCCTTCCTTCATCCGGATCGTCACTGATGCCGCTGAAGTCTCAGGCATTCCGTCCGGCTCGCGGTGCCTTGGATACTGGTGCGCCTGGAACAGTTGTCGCCTGAGCGACGCGCAGCTCGCATGGGAGGAGCTCCGATCTTTCGAAAACCGACGGCTTGAAGGCGTCAGCGAGGCTTTCTTCTCGCGCATTGACGAATGGAACACGAAGCGCCGCCAGGCCGAGAGCGACAGGCTCGCTTCGATCGTCGCCGAATACGCCATTCACGAGTCGCAAGGCGGTCCGCCCGCCGAAAATCCCCAAAAACAGAGGTGGTTCTGATGTTGCTGTTCGCCGAGATTGGACTCGATGCGGCCCGCTTTGCGGCGATGGCGCCGGAGCTTCGAACAGAGGCCGTCCTCCTAGCAATGGAGCGTGGCAAATCCGCTGCGGAGGTAGCGAGGGCGGTTGGCTCTACTGCATCCGAAATCCGTCAGATCGCAGGCGCGACATATCTCTTCCAGCTGAGCACGGACCGGACCATGCCTGCCGACGTTGAAGAAGAGCGACCGAAGCACACGGGCGGGCGCCCTTCTGGCACTGGCACGGCGTTCAAGATCCTCGATCTTCTCACCGAGGCCGGAGACAACGGTCTCGCGGCGAATTCAGAATCCTTGGCGAAGACACTCTCCGTCTCCGAGCGTCAGGTTCAGCGCGCCATGAACCGCCTGCTCGGCGAAGACTTTATTGTTCGTCTGAAGGCCCCCTCCGGAAAATCCCCGGCAGTCTGGACCATCACGGCCGATGGCAGGAGCGTCAGAGACGGGGTCGCGGCGAGGCAGGGTCGATGAGAGAGGGAGCCGCTCGCATCCTCCTCGTTGTCGCTCCGTCGGTCATCGAGTGCTACCGCACGGTGCAGTATTTCGGGATCGACCTCGGCGAACACGCCGGGCAGCTCCGATACATCAGCCGCCCCTACTCGCTGATCGGTTGGAAACGGGGCACGCCCTTCGTCACCCGCGACCGTGACTCCTGGTCCACCGAAGCCGGCATTGCACTCGACGAGGCGCTTTGGGCGCTGACCCGATCGGGCCAGCTTCGTATCGCCGGCGAACACGACCTGGCGCCGCTGCGCCCGTGCTTAGTGGCCGCGGCTCTCCCCAAATCGAGCCCAATTCCGAGGATTTCGCAAGGATGAGCGTGAGCATCGATGAATTTGTTGAGCGCGCAAAGGCGGTTACCGTCTCTCAGGCCGCCGCGCTGCTGGGCTATAAACTCGGCAAACAGGAGTATGCTGGGCCATGTCCAAGATGCGGGCAGGGCACGGATCGCTTCTCGATCAATGCGGGAAAGCAGGTCTTCAATTGCCGCAGCTGCGGCGGAGGCCGGGATGGCATCGGCCTTATGGCACATGTCCATGACCTCGACCTGAAGTCGCGGACAGGGTTTCTGGAGGCGTGCTCGGCCGCTCTTGGCAATGAACCGATACCTGAAGGCGGTGAGCGCGAAACCGATGAAGAGCGGTCGGTTCGCTTGGCGAGGCTCGACAATATCAAGGCTCAAGCCGCGAAAGATGCGCAAGAAGCTGCAGAGAAGCAGGCGGCGTTTCGAGAGCGCGAGGTTAACAAGGCGCGTGGCATCTATCTCGGCGCCACCCTGATAACCGGCGAGCACGGGCGCGTGTTGCGCGAGTATCTGCGCCGGCGAACGGGCTTTACGATGCCGCCGGGCGTTTTTGAGAATGTCCGTTTCAGCGCCAGGCACACCTACTGGCAGAGGGATGAGTTCGGTCGGCAGGCGGAGCATTACTGCGGGCCGGCGATGATTGCTCCCTTCGTCACGCTGGAAGGCAGGATCACAGGCTGCCACGAAACGTGGATCGACCTTTCCTGCGGCCCCAAGTTTCGGCCCGACCTCGGCCTGGACGCGAAAGGAAACCGGCTGGCGACGAAAAAGATGCGCGGCACGAAGAAGGGCTCGCTCATCCCCATCCATGGCGGTATGACCGCCCTTCGTTGGGTGATCGGCGAAGGAATCGAGACCGTTGCTGCGTTCGCCTCGGCC
>JAPSJG010000573.1 GCA_031178305.1 Sinorhizobium sp. | reverse complement strand
GAACTGAGCCGGACAGCCGGCTAACCCCAACATCAACTGGAGACGACGAATGTCGAACTTGACGCGTAGCAGCGCGCTCACGCGGAGCGTGCTCGCCGCCATTAGCGGCAAGAAGGGCTCCCGGCTGAAAGACGAGCGGCCGGAAGACGAGGAAGTGATCGAAACCGAGGAGGAGGATACCTCCGCCGAGGATACCCCCTCCGATCCGGAGAGCGAGACCGAGGAAGAGGACACCAGCGCCGAGACCGAGGAGGAAGAGACCGACGACGGCAAGACCTCGGCAAGCGCCGTCCGCCGCGCCGAGCAGGGTCGCATCCGCTCGATCCTCATGCATCCGAAGTCTGAGAGCAATCCCGGCCTCGCCGCCGAGCTTGCCTTCGGTTCGAGGTTCTACTCGGCCAAGGAAGCGGGTGCGCTTCTCTCCTCTGCCTCCGCCGGCGGTTCGCGCCTTGCCGGTCGCATGGCCGGAAAGAGCCCGAAGCTCGGCGCCGGCACGCCGGGCGGCGGCAAGGCCACCGAAAAACAGGCGGTGATCTCCACCGTTCGCTCCACCATCCTGGCCCGCCACGGCCGTAACCGGAAGGATTCCTGATCATGGGAGAAGCCACCTCCGCCCCGAACGACCTGCTCGTTTCCGACGTGCCGGTCATCACCCGCAACATCACCATCGTCAGCGGTCAGAACCTCAAGCGTGGTGCTGTCCTCGGCAACATCACCGCATCGGACAAATACACCCTGTCCGCTTCGGCCGCTGCTGACGGCTCGCAGACGCCCGCCCTGGTGCTGGCGACCGATTGCGATGCATCCGCCGGCGACGTCGTCGCCGCGGCTTACGCGAGCGGCGCCTTCGATTCGACGAAACTCATTCTGGGCGCCGGACACACGGCCGCTACCGTCGAGGCCGCTTTCCGCAAGGCAGGCGCTCCCCTCTACGTGCGCGTCCTGAAGTAAGCCCGAGACCGAAAGGACACCACACATGGAAGAACTTCTCCTCTCCACCGCGGAACTCGTTGCGGTTCTGCCTCCCCGCGACCGCCCGGAAGCATTCCTGCGCGATCGCTATTTTTCGACCACGGTCCTTTCCGACATGGAACAGATCGTCTTCGACAAGATCCTGCCGGATCGCGAGCTCGCGCCGTTCGTCCATCCGGATGTTCCCGGCAAGGACTCGGCCAATCGCGGTTTCAAGGCGACCAGCTTCACGCCGGCTTACGTCAAGCCGCAGAATACGCTTCGCCCGGGCGGCAACATGATCCGCATGCCGGGCGAGCCGATCGGCGGCCGCAATTCGCCGGCGCAGCGCTATGCGTACAATCTGGCGACGATCATCGATGACCAGGACCAGCGGATCACGCGGCGCGAAGAGTTCATGTGCTCGCAGGTTATCCGCACCGGCCAGGTGATCGTCGAGGGCGAGGATTATCCGACGCAGACCGTCAACTTTGGCCGCAACCCCGCGCTGACGATCGCGCTCGCCGGCGCGGCACGCTGGGGCGAAGTCGGCGTCGATCCGATGGACGATATCGAAGCGTGGGCGCAGCTCCTCTCCGATACCAGCGGCTTCACTGCCCGCGAGGTCCTGCTCGGCCCGGGCGCTGCGGGTCTCCTGAAAAAGTCGCCGCGCTTCCTCGAGGCGCTCGACAACAGGCGCCAGGATGGCGGCATCATGCAGCTGGGGCCGGTCAGCACCGGTGCGGAGAACAAGTATTACGCGGTTCTCGGTACCATCGGCGAGCTGACCTTCATCCAGT
>JAPSJG010000170.1 GCA_031178305.1 Sinorhizobium sp. | reverse complement strand
GGCGAGGCCATTTCTGACGCCATCGCGGTTGTCCGCCGGCGCGTCCGCGAGATTATCGCCGTCGAGCCGGTCATCGAGCGCCGAGGCGACGATCGCCTGAGCGTGCAGGTGCCCGGGCTCGCAGACCCGCAACGGCTCAAGGAGCTTCTGAGCCAGCGCGGAATCGTGAAGCTTCACTGGCTCAACCTTTCGGTCCCGGCGGGGCAGGCTATCGATATGCGAGTGCCGGCCGGTTCCGAGCTTCTCTATTCGCTCGACGATCCGCCGATTCCCTACCTCGTCGAGAAGCGGGCGTTTGCCGCGGCCGAGGACTTCGACTCGGCGCAACCGGCGGTCCATCCGTCGACCGGCGAGCCTGTCGTCAATGTCACTCTGAAGCCAGAGGCTGCGCAGCGTCTTGGGACATTGCTGCAGAAGGAGGCGAGGCGGCAATTCGCAATCGTCCTCGACGGTCAGGTAGTCTCGACGTCGGCTCTTGCCGATGCAATCAGCGACACTACAGCTCGGATATCGGGAAACTTGTCAGAGGAGGGGGCGAACGACCTTGCCGCCCTGCTGCGTGCCGGTCCGCTTCCCGTTTCTCTGACCGTCATCGAGGAGCGCACCGTCGGCCCTGAGGTTGGCAACGATGCCATAGCGAACGGTCTCCGGGCGGGGGTGTTCGCGGCGCTTGCGGTTGCGGCCTGCATGATCGGTTTTTATGGCTTTTTCGGCGTCGTTGCCGTGATAGCGGTCGTCGTCAACGTGGTGCTGATCATCGCCGTGCTGTCCCTGCTCGGCGCGACGCTGACCTTGCCGGGGATCGCCGGAATCATTCTCACCATAGGCATGGCGGTCGACTCGAATGTCCTCATTTACGAGCGGCTGCGCGAGGAGGCACGCGTTAGCAGTGCGCCATTGCGCAAAGCGCTCGATAACGGCTTTTCCCGCGTCCTGAGAAGCATCATCGACGCAAATCTGACGATCTTTGCCGCGGGCGCTATTCTGTTCTTTCTCGGTACTGGCGCCGTCCGTGGTTTTGCCGCGACGCTCGCGATCGGCAGCATCACAACCATCCTGACGGCGCATAGCCTGACGCGTCGGCTCATCCGCGGCTGGTACCGGCGCCGACATCCCCGACATCTGCCGAGGGGCATTCGCACGGGCTTCTTTGCTATGGCCGACATACGGTTCATGGCGATCCGCAACCCCGTCTTCATCCTGATGGCGGCACTCTCCCTTGCGACGCTCGTCCTCATGGTTGGTGTCGGCCTCAACATGGGCGCTGATTTCAGAGGCGGCTCCCTGGTCGAACTGCGGGCCAGGTCGGGTGACGCCGATATTGCCGACATCCGCGCTCGCCTGGACGCATTGAATCTCGGAGAGGCTCGGGTCCAGCAACTCGGTTCCGCACGGGACGTGCTCGTACGCATTCCCTCGCAAGAAGGCGGGGACAATGCCGAACAGACGGCGGTCGGTCTGGTCCGCGCCGAACTCGAGGATGACTACGTGTTTCGACGGGTTGAGGTAATCGGACCCGCGGTGTCCGCAGAACTGACGCGGGCCGGGACACTCGCGATCGGCGCGGCCTTGCTTGCGGTGATCCTCTATGTCTGGCTCCGTTTCGGCTGGCGCTTCGCGGTCGGCGCCATCATCGCCATGCTGCACGACGTGCTGCTTACGATCGGCTTTCTCGTCATTACCGGCCTGGAGTTCAATCTCGCAAGCATTGCCGCGCTTCTGACGATCGTCTGCTATTCGCTGAACGACACGATGGTGATCTACGATCGCGTTCGCGAGAACCTCGCACGCTATCGCAGGATGCCGCTTTCCGTGTTGATCGACACGTCGATCAACCAAACGCTGTCCCGCACGTTGCTGACGGCCACGACGACGGCGTTGGCGCTTGTCGCGATCTACCTTTTCGGCGGCAGCCGCCTCGTTCAGTCTTTCAGTGCTACCTTGCTTTTCGGCGTGCTTGTGGGGACCGTTTCGTCGATCTATATCGCGGGGCCGGTGCTCATTCTCTTCAATCGCGGAAACAATCGTCTTGACGGCGAGTTGGGTGGATCGGCAGTGACACCGGAAGAGTCGACAAAGGGTGCATCCTGACGATGGCAAAAGGAATTGAAATGCGCGAGGCGCACTTTCCGGGACGCGCGCCGGTCGACGCCTATGGCAATGGCGGTTTCCGTTTTGCCGATATGTCGCATCGGGGCTCCGTGCTGATGCTGCCCTCCGGTATCTATGCCTGGGACGTTGCCGAGGGCGACCCGCTCGCGATCGGCAAGTTCAAACGCGTCCTGGACGAGGCGCGTGACATCGAGGTGCTGCTCGTCGGTACTGGTCGCGATATCCGGCGCCTGCCAGCGGACCTGAAGGCGGCGCTCAAAGCTGCGAGTATTGCTTCCGATCCCATGAGTACCGGCGCCGCGGTCAGGACCTACAATGTGATGCTGGCGGAATCGCGCGCTGTTGCCGCCGCGCTGATCGCGGTGTGACGAGCCCGAAGGACACACAATTCGTGCAAAAGCCCGATTCCCCGATTCTCGCCCCGCTGCGGGATACCGACCGCGATCGCTATCTTGCTTGCCTGCTTTCACCTGCAGAAAAGCGGCATCCGCTCGCTGCGCTTTACGCCTTTTACGCGGAGATCGCCCGCGTCCGCGACATCATACACGAACCGCTACCGGGTGAGATCCGGCTGCAATGGTGGCGCGACATGCTGGCCAACGAGCGGTCGACGGGCGAGGGGCATCCAGTCGCCGAGGCTCTGCTCGATTGCATTCGCAAGCACCGACTGCCGGTCGCGGTTCTGCAGGACATGATAGATGCCCGCATATTCGATCTCTATGACGATCCGATGGAGGACCGGTCGGCGCTCGAGGGCTATGCCGGAGAAACGGCGTCTGCCTTGATTCAGCTTGCATCGCTGATCCTCGATCCGGCGAATGCGGCGAACTCGGCGGAAGCCGCCGGCCATGCGGGTGTTGCCCAGACGATTGCCGGTCTGTTGCTCCTGCTGCCGACCCACTGCCGGCGCGGTCAGGTTTATTTTCCCGCAGACCTCCTGCGTGCGACGGGGCTCGACAGAGAGGCGCTCATCGAGGGGCGCGACGAGGAGGCGATCGGCAGGGCCATCCGCGCCTTCTGCGGTCTCGGGCGCGACCATCTCGCCAAGGCGCGCAGCACTATGGTCTCGATCTCAGCGCAAAATTTCGCCGCTTTCATTCCGGTAGCGCTCGCCGAGCCAATCTTCGATCAGGCGGAGCGTGCGGGGGCCCGCATCCTCAAACACGCCATCCAGCCGCCGCAATGGCGACGCCAATGGCGGATGTGGCGCGCAAGCCGGCGCCGGCGTTTCTAATATTTGTCGCCCAAACGTGCGCAGCCGTTTTGGGACACGGCATGGATAAAAACAAGGACGTAAAGCGCGTCGCATGAACACGTTTGAACACGTTTGAGCGCGACGCGCTTGGGCCGTGAACCCTTAAATCGGGAATGGCCGAGAGTGGGTAGATAGGGACGGTCCGTACAGGCTGGAAAGCGGAGCTCTTTTATTGGTCACCAACGAAGTGGCGGCCAGATTGTACCGAACTTCATTTCTGCGTAGCATCGGGTAAGCCCTTTTTGAGGAACTTGGGGAGGAGATCCTGCAGCATGGCGAAGCTGGTCTACGCCTTGAACCAGTCCCTGGATGGGTATGTCGACCACATGGAATTTGCGCCCGATACCGCGCTCTTTCGTCATTTCATCGACGATGTGCGTAGCCTGGCCGGCAGCGTGTATGGTCGCCGCATGTACGAGGTCATGCGGTATTGGGACGACGATCGTTCTGAATGGGACGCGGAGGAACGCGACTACGCGGCGGCGTGGCGGAGCCAACCGAAGTGGGTCGTGTCGCGCTCGTTGAAGTCCGTCGGCCCGAACGCCACTCTCATTGAGAACGACATCGAGGCGGCGATACGCGGGCTGAAAGCTCAACTTCATGGGGAGATTGAAGTTGCCGGACCAGAGCTGGCGCGAAGCCTGACCGACCTTGGTCTCGTCGACGAGTATCGACTGTACCTCCATCCCGTCGTGCTTGGTCGCGGCAAGCCGTTCTTCGCGGGCCCGCGGCCGCCGCTGCGCCTTGTGGCCAGCGATCGAATTGGCGAGGACGTTATCAGGTTAACATACGTCCCCGCGTCGTCGCGCGACTAACCCGACGTGACTGCTAGAAGCCCTGTTTTAGCAAGCGGCTCTATCGCGAGCGCAATGCGGCTGTGGCTGCACGCTGATTAGTACTTACAGGCCGATGCGCTGGTCAAGTTGGCGCAAGTCTCGTGCGGTAATAGACCTTCTATCGGAATTCTCTCGCCCGGAAGGGGGCCCGCGTCGATGCTTTGGTTCCTGCTTATCGCCGTCGTTGCTCTCGCCGCTGCATTCTACATGCGGATGAATGCGCGCGCGGAGAGGGACGTCACTAATCCGGACGCGGGCCTCGCGATGGTGGAGTTCGGGCGCGCCTTTCCGGACGAGGCCATCCGGGCGCTGCATTCAACCCTCGACCACAAGGCGATCTTCCTGCGCCTGCATGATGGCAAGGCCGGCTTCATCCAGTCTCATGGCTCGCATTATGTCTGCCACGTCATTCAGCCGGGGAAGGTCAGGGTAAATGGCTCCGATAGCGGCCGCGGATTGATCGTCCACTTCCCGGATTTCGCCTATTTGGACAATACATTCGAATTTCGCACGGCCGCGGAGGCCGCGGAGGTCTCGCTCTGGCTGCTCGGCAGATTCGGTCCCAAATCGGAACTCGATTTATCCTCCGAAGTCGAGCGGACAGCGCGGGCTGGCGACTGACCTCTCACGTCGATTTGTTATTTCCGAGCCAGGCCTCTGAGTCGGCAAGCGCGCGCGATGCTATCGCCTGTTTCTTCGCCAGTGCCTTTTCCTTCCCGCGAAACCGCTTGGCGCCCTCGGGCCTGGTCAGCGCGCCCGACTCCAGGGGCGGGAACAGGCCGAAATTGACGTTCATCGGCTGGAATGAGCGTTTTCCCGGTTCGTCGTCGGAAACGATGTGCCCGCCGGTGATGTGGTTCAACAGTGCGCCAAATGCCGTCGTGGCGGGTGGGAGGAATGGCTTTTCCCCTTTGCGTTCCGCCGCTGCGAAGCGGCCCGCGAGCAGGCCGATGCTGGCGCTCTCCACATAACCCTCGCAGCCGGTGATCTGTCCGGCGAAGCGCAGGCCGGGGCGCGACTTCAGCGTCAGCGACTGATCGAGCAGACTTGGCGAATTGATGTAGGTATTGCGGTGCAGGCCTCCAAGCCGAGCGAACTCCGCATTCTCGAGGCCCGAAATCATCCGGAAGACTTCCGACTGAGCGCCGTATTTCAGTTTCGTCTGGAAGCCAACCATGTTGTAGAGCGTGCCGAGCGCGTTGTCCTGGCGGAGCTGGACGACGGCATAGGGCTTGACGGTCGGGTTATGCGCATTGGTGAGCCCCATCGGCTTCATCGGTCCGTGACGCAGCGTCTCGCGGCCGCGTTCCGCCATCACCTCGATCGGAAGACAGCCGTCGAAATAGGGCGTGCCCTCCCACTCCTTGAAGCCGGTCGTATCGCTCGCGAGCAGCTGATCGATGAAGGCGTTGTACTGCTCCTCCGTCATCGGGCAATTGATATAGTCCTTGCCCGTGCCGCCGGGCCCGACCTTGTCGTAGCGCGACTGGTGCCAGCAGATTTCCATGTCGATGGTGTCGGCATAAACGATCGGCGCGATCGCGTCGAAAAATGCGAGCGCATCGGCCCCGGTCTCCTGGCGGATTGCTTCGGCGAGGCCCGGCGCGGTAAGCGGACCCGTGGCGATGATCGCAAGGTCCCATTCCTTTGGCGGCAGCCCGGTTATTTCCTCGCGCACCACCGTGATCAACGGGTGGCCTTCGATAGCGGCGGTGATGGCATTGGAGAAGCCGTCCCGATCGACGGCAAGCGCCCCGCCTGCCGGCACCTGATTGCTGTCTGCGGCGCGCATGATCAACGAGCCGGCGAGGCGCATCTCCGCGTGAAGCACGCCGACGGCATTGCTGGTCGCATCGTCGGAACGGAAGGAATTCGAGCAGACGAGCTCGGCGAGGCCGTTCGTCTTGTGCGCATCCGTACCGCGCACGCCGCGCATCTCGTGGAGAATGACCGGCACGCCCGATTGCGCGATCTGCCAGGCGGCTTCCGACCCGGCAAGCCCTCCACCAATGACGTGGATGGGCGGATAGGAGGAGGTATGATTTTTCATGCGCGGTTTACTATCACAGCCGTTCTTCGCTTCCAATTGCGAAGAAACGAAAACGGCGCCCGTAGGCGCCGTTCTCGGGAAGTCGGAATGCTCCGGTACCGATTAACGGTAGGAGCGGGCCGCAATGTTGCGGATGTCGTAGCGGGTGATGCCGATGTCGCTGAGGGCATGATTCGACAGGCTGCCGAGTTCGGCGACAGTGCGGCGGTAGTTGATCCAGCTTTTTGCAAGACGGATGGGGTTCATGGTCGTTTTCCTCAAGATCTGTTCGCGACAGTGATTGTCCGCGTCGTTGAGGTTCTTATACGCTTGTCGAATTGGAAGATGGAGTGCAAAGAAAATGCATCTGCTATGCATTTGTGCACTGCATCGCTGATTTCCTGTGCATCGGCCGTCGACGCTCGAAAATGCGCCATTCCTTAAGCTTTAATAGAGCGTTTCAACTGACGTTAACCGGCTGCAGTCGCAGTGCTTTTCGCTAACGGCTGAGTTGTCGTCCGTCCCAGGGCCTTGCCGCGCTTCGCAGTTGCGATATTCGGTCCCGGGGCAAGGGAAGAGGCAACAAAAAACGCCCGCCGGCGGAGCCGGAAGGCGTTTCCTGAATACCGCGGTCGCCAGAAGCTTAGGCGCTTACCTGACAGCCTGACGCGCGACGTAGGGAATGTCGGCCCGGCCGATGCCGAGGTCGTTAAGCTCGCGGTCACTCATGCGGCCGAGCTCGTTGCAGGTCTGACGATACTTGCGCCAATTGTTGAAAGAACGTGCGAGGTTCATGATCCTATTCCTTTCAAAGTCCACCAGCACTTTGTGTCTCTTGCTGGTCGTCATCTCATGACCGGAATATAATCGGTTTGAACGATGATTACAGAGACGATGCTGCATCGCACCCATGCAGGTTTTGCAATCCTCCGCCGGCTGTTAACCGGCCGCCAATTTTCGCTGCTGTGGCGTGTGAGTTTTCGTCTGCTCAGGACCGGAGATCCTGACGTGGAGGGCGATCCCTAAAAAGAGCAACGCCCGCCGGGGGAGGAGGTCCAGCGGGCGTTGCCTGTTCTGATTGGCAACCGGGAGGAGGAGTGTTGCCAATCCGTATCGGGCGCGCTGGGAGGAGGAGGACGCTGCCCGACCGATGCCCCGAAGATAGAAACGGACCCCTCAAATGTGTAGGGGGCAAGTCGAATGGCACCTATGCTGTTACTGCATGCCTGCGGCACTCTGGTAACAGCAAACTGGCTTGATGTGGATTGCAAAAAAGACGACGCCCGCCGGGGGAGGAGGTCCGGCGGGCGTCCTATAGGCGATTGGCAACCGGGAGGAGGAGTGTTGCCAATCAATCGGAGCAGCGATGGGAGGAGGAGTTCGCCGCTTCGAATTCCTTTGATGATTTGACTATAGTGCCTGAGTGCATTTTTGTGCAGTGCAATGTAAGCATGGAAGATATGCGTGCGACGCAACGCCGATCATGCCGAATTTGAAGTGTGGTCGTGCCCGGTGAGGGCATGGAAAATTTGTAGTATCAGCCAATATCAAATTCG
>JAPSJG010000003.1 GCA_031178305.1 Sinorhizobium sp. | reverse complement strand
ACACGTTGAGAGCAGCTGCTGCTTGTCCGACAGGTAGAAGTCCGGCGTCTCGTATACGCTGGTCGAGCTGGGAGAGCCCGCTCGTGAAGGGCTTGGACGAGCCGTCGAAACTGTTTCATGCGAGCCTTAACTTTTCCCGTGCGTTTCGCACACTATGCCGCTTGTCACAGGCGTTTCGTGCTATAGCTTAAATTGAACCGCCCGCTTCGCGCGCTGATTGGTGTCGTTCAAGCTGGAGCAGATCGATCGTGACCGGTGAACATGTCAAGGCTCTTATGGGCTTGCAGGCCAGAACGCCCGTGCTGATCTCGCTTTACGATCAGCACGACCGCTTGCGATTTGCCAATGCGGCATTTCGTTCCGCGTATCATGTCGGCGTGGACGAAGCGCCGACCTGGACGGAGATCACCCGCCGCAACCATGCGGCTCTCAGGGGAGCGGTGATCGAAACCAGCGATATAGAAGGCTGGATCACCTCCGCCCTCGAGCGCCGCGGCAACGCGCCGTCCCGCACGGCGGAGACGGAACTGCACGACGGACGCATGCTTTTCGTTACGGAGACGGTCGACGAAAATGGCTGGCTGCTCTCCATTGCGGTGGACGTTACCGCGACACGCGAGGAGGAACGCAAGCACCGGCGGGATCGTGACTTCGCGCTGCGCGACTCGAATGTGGACGAACTGACAAGCGTGCCCAACAGGCGCTACACGCTCGGCAAGCTCGCCGAGTTCATTCAGGATTGCGCCGAAAATCCGCAGATGTGGGGCTGCGTCGCCATTCTCGACATCGATTATTTCAAGGCCATCAACGACCGACACGGCCCGCACCGTGCTGACGAGGTGCTGCTCGATTTCGCCCGGCAGATGCAGGGATTCGTGCGCCGCACCGACTGCTTCGGGCGGATCGGCGGCGAGGAGTTCATGCTGATCCTGCCCGATACCACTGTCAGCGAGGCGAATCTCATTCTCGATAGGCTCCTGGACAAGGTGCGCAGCGCGCGGCCGCTCGCGAATATTCCGGAATTCTACTACACCTGCTCGGCCGGGCTTGCCGAATATCGCGAGGGCGACAAGGTCAGCGATATCTATGCGCGTGCGAGCCGAGCGCTTCATCTCGCCAAGCGCGAGGGACGCGATCGGGTGCGACGCTATACGCTTCCGGGCTCAGACCAGGAGTTCCGCCCGGATCAGACCTCTTAGCGAGTTGCCGAGATAGAGGCTGCCTGCCTCGAGATCGGCCGGCGAGAGCCGTGCGACGCGGGCGCGCCGCTCACAGATGAGCTCGCTGCGCAGCACGCCGGCAAGCAGGCCGCATGCGATCGGCGGCGTCTTGAGCGTGCCGCTGCCGTCGTCGAGGAAGACCGAGGTGATGGTGCCCTCGCAGACCTCTCCCTTCTCGTTGAGCAGGATGACTTCGTCGGCCTCGGCTGGGGAGAACTCGCTGCGGGCGGCCTCGTAGACGTTGCGCCGTGTCGTCTTCATCCGCAGCAGGCGGTCGCCCGAGTTGAGGCGCGCGGAGGCAAACCGCACGCGCCAGAGCGTATCGTCTGGGAGCGGCGCGAAGGGGGCGCTCGTCACCGCAATCCCGCCATCGCGATCAAGGGTGAGGCGGACGCGCAGCGGCCTATCGGCACCGGACACGGCCTCTCCTAGGCGCGCCTCGGCGGCTTCCGCTCCCGCAAAACCCAGGCGCCGGGCCGAGCGCGTCAAGCGTGCGAGGTGCAGCCGGAGTCGGAGAAATCCCGCTTCCGGTTCGTAGCGCAAGGTCTCGATGAGCGAGAAATCCGTCATCGCGCAATTTCGGCATCGCCGACGGCGAAGCGGGCTTTCAGGAGGCATTCGTCATATTCGGCCTCGGCTTTGGAATCGAAAACGATGCCGCCGCCGACATTGAAGACCGCCCGGCCGTCTGAAAAGAGTGAGATGGTGCGGATCGCCACGTTGAAGCGCATGACGCCGTTCGGGGCGATGAGGCCGATCGCGCCGCAATAGGCGTCGCGCGGGCCGGTTTCCAGCTCGTGCAGGATCTCCATCGCCCGCATTTTCGGCGCGCCGGTGACGGAACCGCAGGGGAAGAGGGCTGCGAAGATGTCGCCGATGCGGATATCGGGCAAAAGCCTCGCCCGGACGTGACTCACCATCTGGTGGACGGTCGGGTAGGTCTCGATCTCGAAGAGTTTCGGCACGTCGAGCGAGCCGACCTGGGTGATCCGCGAGATGTCGTTGCGCAGGAGGTCGACGATCATCCGGTTTTCGGCCTGGGTCTTCTCGTCGTCGCGCATCGCCCGGACGATTGCCGCATCCTCCTCGGCGTTAGCCCCGCGCGGCGCTGTGCCCTTCATCGGATGCGTCTCGATCCAGCCATCCACATCGACGCGGAAGAAGAGTTCCGGCGAGCGCGACAAGAGGACCGGACCGTCGAGCGCCACCAGCGCGCCGTACTTGACCGGCTGGCGCTCGATCAACGACCAGAAGGCCGCAATCGGGTCGCCGGACCAGCGCGCGAAAATTGGCATGGTCAGGTTCGCCTGGTAGCAGTCGCCCTGGCGCAGGTGCTGGTGGAGCCGCTCGAAGCGCTGTCGATAGGCGGGGAAATCCCAGCCGGCGCGCGGCTCGGCGAGGAATGGCTCGTTCTCGATTCGCCGCTGCGGCACCGCGAGCGGGTGATCTTCCGCCGGTGCGTCGAAAACGCCGAAGGACATCAGGGGTGTGTCGCGATTCTCCTCGGCAAAGGGCGCAAGCTTCTGCTCGAAAAGGTGCCCCGCCTCATAGGCCATGTAGCCGGCCAGCCATTTGCCTGTGCGGTGCGCGGTCTCGAGTTCGGCGAGACCACGCCGGAACTCCGACCGCGTGCGCGCCGTGATAACGCGCGAAGGCTCGGCGAAAACGGTCGTCCGGTTGTCGCTGTCGTCCCGGAAGAGGATAAAGGGTGCGTGTTCGATCATCTGTCGTCGCTGTCAGTCGTCCGGCACCCCTGCAGTGCGCCTGGAGACGCGCAGGCGGGCTCACGCTCTATCAAGCGCCTCCAGCTCGTCGATCAGCCCCTCAATCATCGACAGGCCCTGTGCCCAGAACGACGGATCGGCGGCGTTGAGCCCAAAGGGCGCGAGGAGCTCGGAATGATGCTTGGTCCCTCCGGCCTTCAGCATCTCGAAATACTTCTCCTGAAAGCCGCTCTCGGCATTCTGATAGACGGCATAGAGCGAATTCACTAGGCAATCGCCGAAGGCATAGGCATAGACATAGAAGGGCGAGTGGATGAAGTGGGGAATGTAGGCCCAATAGGTCTCGTATCCCTCGGAGAGCCGGATGGCCGGACCGAGGCTTTCGCCTTGGACGGAGAGCCACGTCGCGCCGAGGTCATCCGCCGTCAGCTCGCCTTCCTTTCGAGCGGTGTGGACCTTGCGCTCGAATTCGTAGAAGGCGATCTGGCGCACGACCGTGTTGATCATGTCCTCGACCTTCTGCGCCAGCATGGCCTTGCGCTCGCGCCTGTCCTTGGTCCGGTCGAGGAGCGCACGGAAGGTCAGCATCTCGCCGAAGACGGAGGCGGTTTCGGCGAGCGTCAGCGGCGTTGAAGCCATGAGTGCCCCTTGTGCGCCGGCCAGCACCTGGTGGACGCCATGCCCGAGTTCGTGGGCAAGCGTCATCACGTCGCGCGGCTTGCCCATGTAGTTGACGAGTACGTAAGGATGCGCGGAGGGAACCGTCGGATGGGCGAAGGCGCCGGGCGCCTTGCCGGGCCGGACCGGCGCATCGATCCAGCGCTCGTCGAAGAAGCGCCTTGCGATCGCCGCCATTTCCGGGGCGAAGCCGTGATAGGCCGAGAGCACCGTGTCCTTGGCAGCATCCCAGGGAATGAGCGCATTCGGGGTTTCGGGCAGGGGGGCATTGCGATCCCAGAATTCCATCTGTTCCATGCCGAGCCACCTGGCCTTCATCGCATAGTAGCGGTGCGAAAGCCGCGGATAGGCTGACTTCACCGCCGCGGCGAGCGCGTCCACCACTTCCCGCTCCACCCGGTTGGCGAGGTGGCGGCTGTCGGCGATGTCCTTGAAGCCGCGCCAGCGGTCGGCGATTTCCTTGTCCTTGGCAAGCGTATTGGTGATGAGAGTGAAGGTGCGGATATTCGCCTTGAATGTCTCGGCAAGTGCCATCGCCGCCTTCTTGCGTTTCTCGGCAGAAGGATCCTGCAGGAGGTTCAGCGTCACTTCGAGAGGCAGGGTTTCGCCGTCGACCGAGAAGGTGAGCGACGCGACGGTCTCGTCGAACAGCCGATTGAACGCGTTGGCGCCGGTCATCGATTTTTCGAGGAAGAGCTGCTCCAGCCTGTCTTCGAGCTGATAGGGTTTGTCCTTGCGCAGGTCGAGAATCCAGGGCTTGTAATGGCAAGCGAGGCTGTCGGCTTCAAGCGCCGCATCGATCATCGAGTCCTCGATTCGATTTAGCTCCAGCGAGAAGAACAGGAGATGCGCCGAGATGTCGGTCAGCTTCGACTGCACGTCGCCATAGAGCTTGCCGTTCACCGGGTTCGACGTATCGGAAAAATAGGTGAGCCCCGCAAAAGAGGCGATGCGACCCATCAGTTCCTCGAGCGCCTCGAAATCCCTGACCGCCGCACCGATGCCGTCATTGCCGGTTTTCGTTGCGGCTTGCGCAAGTCTGCCCTTCCACCTCGCCTCGAAGGCGAGCGCATCGGCCTCCGCCTTGGCCATGTCCGTGCGGAACGCCTCGGAGTTCGAAGAGGTATAGAGATCCTCGAGCCGCCAGGCGGGAAGCTCGCCGAGCCCGACCGGTGCGCCCGCCGATTGTCCGGGCTCAGCGTGCGCTGCGGAACGGCCGAAGCCGGCGGGAAGGAGCGAGGCGAAGTTCATCGGTGTTTCTCTCGTTTGTGGGTTCTGGCGCACGGCGCTGCAGGCAAGCGATATGGGGCCCATTGCTATCGCCGGCAATGGATAAAATGCAAGCGTTTCTCAAAACATGATGTTCAGCCCTCTATGGCACGAATGATGGCATGAATTGGCACATGAGGTTGGCCAAGAGTACCCGAATGTCCAGAGCAGGAGGCTTTCGTGACATCCCATATTCTTGTCATCGATGACGATCCGGTGCAGCGCCGGTTGCTGACGAACATGATCGAACGGCTGGGCCATGTCGCGCATGTGGCGGACAACGGCCGTAGCGGCCTCGAACTGCTGGGTCGCAAGGGCGGCATCATCAATGTGATCCTGCTCGATCTCCTGATGCCCGAAATGAACGGGCATGGCTTCCTCGAGGCGCTCGCCGAGCGCGGCGTCGATACGCCCGTTATAGTCCAGACGGGGCAGGGCGGCATCGAGACGGTGGTGCAGGCGATGCAAGCCGGCGCCTTCGATTTCCTTGTGAAGCCGGTCTCGCCGGAAAGGCTGTCGATCGCGATCGGCAATGCACTAAAGATGGCAAGCCGCGACGGAAAGGTCAAAACCGCTCGCCGGCCGCGCGGCGGCGCGGTCGGCTTCGACGACATCGTCTCGGCCAGCCCGGCGATGATCCGGGTTCTCGACCTCGCGCGCCGCGGCGCACAGTCGAACATCCCGATCGTGCTCGAAGGCGAGTCCGGCGTCGGCAAGGAGATGGTGGCGCGGGCGATCCAGGCGGCGAGCGATCGGGCGAACAAGCCGTTCGTGACGGTCAATTGTGGCGCCATTCCGCATAACCTCGTCGAGAGCATCCTCTTCGGTCACGAGAAGGGCGCCTTCACCGGCGCCACCGAGAAGCACAGCGGCAAGTTCGTGGATGCGGACGGCGGCACGCTTTTCCTGGACGAGATCGGCGACTTGCCGCTGGAAGTGCAGGTGAAGCTGCTGCGCGCAGTCCAGCAGGGCGAGATCGAAACGATCGGGGCGCGCCAGCCGAAAAAGGTCGACGTGCGGCTGATCTCGGCCACCAACAAGGACCTGATCAACGAAGTGCGCGAAGGGCGCTTCCGCGAGGACCTCTATTACCGGCTCAATGTCTTCCCGATCACTATTCCTGCACTGCGCCGGCGCAAGGAGGACATTCCGGTGCTCGTGCGCGCCTTCGTGGAGCGCTTCGCCGCCGAACAGAGGCTCGACCGACGTCTGTCGGTCTCGAGCGGAGCGATGGCATTGCTTACAGCCTTTGATTGGCCGGGCAATATCCGCCAGCTCGAAAATGCGATCTTTCGCGCCGTGGTGCTTACCGAGGGCAACGAGCTGACGGTGAAGGATTTTCCGCAGATCGCCACGCAGATCCCGGGCTATGTCGTGGCCGATCGCAGCGGCATCTCCTGGGGGGAGACGGGGCCGGAGCGGCGGGCGCTGGCCGAGCCTGCCCCGGTTCCCCGGCCCGAGATCGCGGTGCCCGCAAAAGCCCTGCCGCGGGACCACGTGCCGGAGGCGCGTTTCGAAAATGCAATCGCCAGCATTGACGAGGGCGGTAACGTGCGCAAACTCGCCGAAGTCGAAGAGGAACTGATTCGCTTTGCCCTGAAGTTCTATCGTGGTCAAATGAGCCAGGTGGCGCGTAAACTCGGCATCGGCCGCTCGACGCTCTATCGCAAGCTCAAGGATTACGGCATCGATCCAGATAATCCGCTGCGGGAAGCGGCGTAATACGAGCGATTCACAACTCGTTGCCGTATGAACTGGCCACCACCCGTTTAGAGCTTGTTAGTAAACCGTTCACTATATTATAAGGAGCGGTGAACACTGTGGCTTATTTGCCATGCTGTCACCTTAATTGACAGTCATGTGACACAACAAAGCACGGTTGTCCGTCGGACGGGGATTGAATGCCACATTTGTTTGGTTTGGAGGAACCTGTCGGTTCCCTCGCGCGCAGACTCTGCTCGGCGGTTGTCCGCAAGGTGCCGCGGGTTCTCACCTCCATCGCCTTGGCATGCTCCCTCGTCACGCCTGGCATGGCGCCTCCGGTGGAGGCCGCCGGCCAGACTCGGACCCTAAAGCTCTATTTCATTCACACCGGGGAAAAGGCGCAGATCACCTTCAAGCGCAATGGCCGTTATGATTCGAAGGGCTTGGCTCAAATCAACCGGTTCCTGCGTGACTGGCGACGCAACGAGCCGACCAAGATGGATCCGCGCCTTCTCGACCTCGTCTGGGAAGTCTACCAGAAGAGCGGTTCGCGAGCCTACATCCACGTCGTCTCGGCCTATCGCTCCCCGGCGACCAACGGCATGCTGCGGTCGCGCTCGAAAGGCGTCGCCAAGAAAAGCCAGCACATGCTCGGCAAGGCGATGGACTTCTATCTGCCGGACGTGAAGCTCAAGTCGCTCAGAGAGATCGGCATGAAGTTCCAGGTCGGCGGCGTCGGCTATTATCCGACGTCCGGCTCCCCCTTCGTGCATATGGACGTTGGCGGCGTACGCGCCTGGCCGCGCATGACGCGCAACGAACTCGTGCGGCTCTTTCCCGATGGAAAGACCATGCACGTTCCGGCAGACGGCCGACCGCTTCCAGGCTATCAGCAGGCCGTTGCCGATTACAAGCGGCGCGTCGGCGCGTCGGCAATCGAGGTTGCCGGCGGGGGTGCTAAAGGCGCGGGCGACGCCGAGGGCAAGCGTCGCAATCTCTTCGCCATGCTCTTCGGCGGCGGGGACGAGGATGAGGAACCGACGGCAATTGCTGCCGGTGCGCCCGCCGACGAGGCAGCAACAACCCGCATCGCCGCACCGGCAGACCAGGAGGCTCTGCCGGGGGTCGCGGGTTCCGCCACCACATCTGCCACCGGCGATCAGCAGGATTTCAATGCGCCGGTCCCGGCCGTGCGCCCTGCCCTCAAGGAGGCACCGGCTGACAGCGGCGTAGCCGTCGCGCTCGTGGCGCAGCAACAGAACAGTGCCGAGGAGGCGTTGGCGGCAGCCATGCCGCAGGCGGCGTCCATCCCTTCGGAATTCACGGATCTCAGCACGCTTAAAGTGCCGGTGCCGCAAATGATCGATCGGCGTGACATGAACGAGATCATTGCCGGCGAGACGCTTGTGGCCTCCACGGACGCCGGTTCGCAACTGGGCTTCGTGCCTGTGCCAGGCATGCGCCCGGCGGGCGAGGCGGCTCTTGCCGCCGTTGCCGGCGCCAAGGTCGTGTCTCCCGCCTTTGCTGATCGCCCGGTCGTCGCCTCGGTCGCCGCGCCGTCGCAGGGTCAAGTTGATGCGAAGACTCAGGTTGCTCTGGCGGCGCCCGCTGCGGAAGAGCCGGCAACTGCACCGCCGATCCGTTTGGCAGCCTATGCGCCGCAACCCGAAAGCAAGAGCAGCGCTTTGATCTTCGACAGTGCCTTCGACACCCAGGCGGATGCGCCGTCAAAGGGCGCCCGGCCGAAGAAGCATGAAGCCGAAGCTCAGAGCCGGTCCGCCGTCCGCACTGAGCCGAAGCTGACGCAGAAGATCATTTCCGAATGGGCGCTCTCGACGGGCCGGGTGGCCACGCTGTCGAAGCCGGTCAAGGCACCTCGCTTCGTCAGCAGCAAGCTCAGGGCCGCGCCGACCACCGTCTATGCCGCGGGCTTTTCGGCCGATTCCCATACGGTCGATACTGCCCGCTTCAGCGGCACTGCGGTCAATTTCATGGAAGTGAAGCGGTTCAACTGAGCCGCAAAAGCCCGCCGCAAGGCGGGCTTTTTGGTAGGCTTCGATGCGGATCGCCTTATGCGGCGTCCTCGGCCACCGGTATCATGCCGAGCGCCTGCAGGTAGGTGTCGAGGATCGCTTCCTGCTCCATGCGCTCGTCCTGGTCCTGCTTGCGGATCGAAATGACCTTGCGAAGGATCTTCGAGTCGAAGCCCATTGCCTTTGCCTCGCCGTAGACGTCCTTGATGTCGTCTGCAATGGTCTTTTTCTCCTCTTCCAGCCGTTCGATCCGTTCGATGAAAGCGCGAAGCTGATCGCGTGCGAAGCCTTGGGCATCCGACATGGTCTTCTCCTTTTGGGGATTGAATTTCCGGGTGCCGTGACGTGCCGCGAACAGCAGCCGAGGTCAAGGCCCATTGCGCAACAGGCGGCGGTATTTCCTCGGAAACCCCGGTTTACAGCCAAGTCTATTCCTTGGGTCTATTGCGCTCGAAGGCCGCCTTCTGTTCGTCGGATGCATCTTCTTGATGGCGTGCTTGCCATTCGTCATAGGGCATGCCGTAGACGATCTCGCGCGATTCTTCCTTACTCATCCTAATGCCCGAGGCCTCGGCCGCTTCGCGATACCAGTTCGACAGGCAATTGCGGCAGAAGCCGGCGAGGTTCATCAGATCGATGTTCTGGACGTCGCTGCGCGTGCGCAAGTGTTCGACGAGCCGGCGGAACGCGGCGGCCTCAAAGGCGGTGCGCTGCTCCTGGCTGAGCTCGGTCATGACAGTCTCTCCTCTTCGTCCCAGTCATAGGCTCCCGTGCGCGAGGGGTGCCGCTCATAGGCATGGAGCTCCGGCATGGCGTTGAGCTCGGCGAAGATCGGGCCTAAGCGTTCGGCCCAGGCGGCAACACCTGCGCCATCGGCGATCAGGTCCTGTCGCACTTCCAACAGAGCATGCGGAATGCCCGGCGCCATGCAGTGCCGGTACATGGTATCGCCGCGGAGCGCTCCGTCATAGGGCTCATTGTTGCCGACAATGATGTCGCCGGCGGACTCGAGCCGCTCGATCAGCGGATAGACGGCGCGCGGATCGTTATCCCAGAGCACGGCCGCATGCCATGGGCGCTGGGTGTCCTTCCAGGCGGGCGTGAAGGAGTGCAGCGCGATCACGAGCGGCGCCTTTCCGCTTGCGGCGGCGGCCTCGGCGATCGTCTGCGAAACGGCGTGGTGATACGGGCGGTGAAAGCGGTCCAGCCGCTTCTGCCATTCCTCGTCGCTGATCGGATGATTTCCGGGCACGATAGCGCCGTCCGAGATCTTCATGATCAGCGTCGGATCGTCCTCGCCACGATTGGGATCGATCAACAGGCGCGAGAAACAGCCGAGGACCGCCGGAGCATCGAGCGCTGCCGACAATCGCCGCGTGAGCGGTTCGATGCCGATGTCATAGGCGATGTGCCTTTCGAAAGCGCTTTCGGGCAGGCCGAGCCGGCCGTATTCCGACGGGAGCCGGTTCATGGCGTGGTCGGCAAGAAGCACGAGACCTTGCGCCGGATTGCCCTTGATGACCTCGTAAGGGGAGTAATGCCGCATTCAGTTCCTGCTTCGGTTTGAAAGTTGCAGCCTGATCGCACGCAAACTTGCCTTCCGCAAGAAGAATACCAACGGCGGTTATTCTCGCGCCGCCTGTCACAGGAATAGCGAATATAATCGATTAGAGTTGCGTTGACTTTCAGGGCTGGTCGTCGCAAGAAAGTGCCACGCAAAATCACAACGGAGTTCCGCAGGAAGCCGTGTCTAGATATCCGTTTTCCAAAGCAAAGCCGGGGTCGATGACGTTGGGGGCTATCCTCCTGTATTCCTTGGCGATCTCGGGCTCGTTTCTATTTGCCAACGAGGCCCGCGCCGACTTTCGCGTCTGTAACGGGACGCAGACCCTTGTGGGCGTGGCGATCGGCTATCGGGCCAAGGAGGGCTGGGTCACGGAGGGCTGGTGGCAGGTACCGGCAACGACCTGTGCCACGTTGATCGAGGGCGAACTCCAGTCGCGCTATTATTATCTCTATGCGGAAGATGCGGCGCGGGGCGGCCGCTGGACCGGCGACATCAACATGTGCGTCGCCGAGAACGAATTCAAGATCGTCGGCGTGCAGGACTGCTACGCGCGCGGCTTCCAGCGCATGGGATTCAAGGAATACGACACGGGGCGGCAGGGGAGCTGGATGGTTCAGCTTTCCGATACGCCCGGCACGCAGGAAAGCCAGAATTGATGAGACGGAACAGAAAAGTCAAGATTCTCGCCACGCTCGGACCGGCCTCGGCCGAGGAGCAGATGATCCAGAAGCTGCACGAGGCGGGGGCCGATCTCTTCCGTATTAACATGAGCCATGCGAGCCACGAGGTCATGCGGACGCTGATAGAGAGGATCCGCAGCGTCGAGGCGCGTTGCGGCCGCCCCATCGGCATTCTGGCCGACCTGCAGGGACCGAAGCTGCGCGTCGGGAGGTTCGACGAGGGCAAGGCCGATCTCAAGATCGGCCAAACCTTCACGCTCGACAACCAGGACGTTCCCGGCAACGCGACCCGTGTCTACCTTCCGCACCCGGAAATCCTTGAAGCCGTCAAGCCCGGCGATCGCCTCCTGATCGACGACGGCAAGCTGCACCTGCGTGCCGAGAAGACCGACGGCAAGAGCATCGTCACGACGGTCGTTTCCGGCACGAAGATTTCGGATCGCAAGGGCGTCAGCCTGCCCGATACGCTGCTGGGCGTCGGTGCCCTGACGAACAAGGATCGCGCCGATCTCGACGCGGTGCTGGCGACGGGACAGGTCGACTGGGTGGCGCTTTCCTTCATCCAGCGCCCGGAAGACCTTGCCGAGGTTCGCAAGATCGCCCGCGGCCGCGTCGGCCTGATGTCCAAGATCGAAAAGCCGCAGGCGATCGAGCGCATCGACGAGATTATCGAACTCTCCGATGCGCTGATGGTGGCGCGCGGCGACCTCGGCGTCGAAATGCCGCTCGAATCCGTCCCCGGCCTGCAGAAGCAACTGACGCGCACCTGCCGGCGCGCCGGCAAGCCCGTGGTCGTCGCCACGCAGATGCTGGAATCGATGATCTCGTCGCCAGTGCCGACGCGCGCGGAAGTGTCCGACGTTGCGACGGCGGTGTTCGAGGGTGCCGATGCGGTGATGCTTTCGGCAGAATCCGCTTCCGGAGAATATCCGGTCGAAGCGGTCGCCACCATGGCCTCGATCGCCAGCAGCGTCGAGCGCGATCCGCACTATCCTGGCATCATCTATGCCCAGCGCACGCCGCCGGAGGCGACCGGCGCGGACGCCATTTCGCTCGCCGCCCACCAGATCGCCGAGACGCTCAATCTGTCGGCGATCGTCTGCTATACATCGTCGGGCGCCACGGGCCTGCGGGCGGCGCGCGAGCGGCCGCAGGTGCCGGTCATCGCGCTTTCACCGATCGTCGAGACGGCGCGGCGCCTCTCGGTCGTCTGGGGCCTGCACTGCGTCGTCACGGAAGATGCGACCGATCTCGACGACATGGTCAACCGGGCCTGCCGCATCGCAGTCAGCGAGGCCTTCGCCCAGCCGGGAGACCGCATCATCATCTCCGCCGGCGTGCCGCTCGGAACGCCGGGCGCCACCAACATGCTGCGCATCGCCTATATCGGCTCGGACGGGCTCACGGGGGTTTAAGCTGCGTCTTACTGCATGTCTCCTTAAATCGACCTTGATTTAAGGACAAAGACATGCAGCAATTCAAAGTGCTACAGCGATCTTTGCGCGTCTGATAAGACGCGCGCCTGCAAGAGACCGAGCCTATCGGTAAGATTCTCGTAGCGCTAGAGATGGCGATTGCACCTCATCCTAGCTGGTGCCGGCAGGCGGACGAGGGGCATTTCCTTGACCTGCGGCGTTTTCAGCCAAGCCCGTTGCACCGATTACGTTCGGCTGCCGGCGAGCTTTTCCGACAGCTCGCCGAGCTGTTCCTGCGCCTTGCGGTCCGAGGGGTAGATATCGAGAAACTGTTGCCAGGCACGCAGGGCAAGCTCGCTCTTGCCGGCCGCCTCGAGCATGGTCGCCATGCCGGCGATCGCGCCGAAATGCCGGGGTTCAAGCGCCAGCACGCGGTTGATGTCGGACATGGACTTGCGGAAGTTGCCCATCTGGTAATGCAGCGTGGCGCGGCGGTTCCAGCCCTCGACATAGCTGGGGGCCAGCACGATCACCTGGTCGAGGATATCAAGCGCCATGGACTTCTTGTCGCCGACGATCGCCTTGTCCGCCCATTGCATCAACAGGTTCACCGTGGCGCTGCCTGAATCCTGCCATTCGAGACGAATGCGATTGGCGACTTCTCTCGCCTTTTCCTCGTCGCGCTGCCTTTTCAGGTCGGCGAACAGGGCATCGAGGCGTTGCTGGGGCGTGGCGGGACTTGCCGCTTCCGCTTGCTGCTGAGGCTCCGTTGGGAGGAGCGGATCGCCGGCTGCCGGGAACGCGGCCAGGGCGGAAGACGCCAGAATCAAGGTCACGAAAATACGCATGGCGAGCATCGTAGCCCGCCATGGAACAAGATCAAAATCAAATATCGAGGATCGCGAACGACCGACGATCGCGCCGCCTTCGAGGCCTCAGCCCTGGCGAGCCTTGAAGCGCGGGTTCAGCTTGTTGATGATGTAGACGCGGCCCTTGCGGCGAACCAAACGGTTTTCGCGATGGCGGGCCTTCAGCGACTTGAGCGAATTCTTGATCTTCATTTTTCCTGATCCGCGGGTTTCGGGGAATGAAAATTCGCCCGGTAATTCAACGATCAAAAGCGCGCCGTTCAGCGCGCTCTTTCAAGTAGGCAGGCACATAGCGTGTCGTCCGGAACGTGTCAACCGCGGGGCGGGGATTTTGAAGCCCAGCTTCCGCAAATCTGTGGGCTCGAGCGCTTCGCGCTCGAGCCGTTCATGCAAGGTGGCTCGGGTCTGCTTGCTGGTGGCCAAGACCGCTGCACGCCTCCGGGTGCCGGGATCAGCGCGCCCGGAGCAGGCGCGTGAAATGCCCCATCTTACGCCCGGGCCGAGCTTCCGTCTTGCCGTAGAGGTGGACCAGCACATCGGATTCCGCCAGGAGGCCGGCGACATCGTCGACCTCGTCGCCGATGAGATTCTGCATCACACAAGCGGAGTGGCGCGACGGCTCACCGAGGGGCAGTCCGGCGATAGCCCGAATGTGCTGCTCGAACTGCGATACGACGCAGGCAGCCTCGGTCCAATGCCCGGAATTGTGAACACGCGGGGCGATTTCATTGGCGACGACGCTACCATCGGCAAGGACGAAAAACTCGACTCCGATCACGCCGACGTAACCGAGTGCGTCGAGAATGGCCGTGGCTGCATCACGGGCGGCTTCGGCGGTCGTCTGACCGACCGATGCCGGCACGGTGGAGGTGTAGAGAATGCCGTTGCGATGCACGTTCTCAGCCGGGTCGAAGCAGGCGGTCATGCCGTCGGCGCTCCGGGCGGCGATGATCGAGATCTCGCGGTCGAAGGGGACGAAGCTTTCCAAGATGAGCGGCACGCCGCCGAGGGCGGCATAGGCGCCGGAGGCATCATCTTGTGTGGAACGGAAGACGCGCTGGCCCTTGCCGTCATAACCGAGGCGGCGGGTCTTGAGCACGCCGACGCCATCGAAATCGGCAAGCGCCGCGTTGAGGTCGCCCTGGCTGTCGATGGCATGGAAGCGCGCGGTAGCGATGCCGCAGCCGTTGAGGAAGCGCTTTTCGGCGAGCCGGTCCTGTGTCACCTCCAGCGCTTTCGGCGGCGGAAACACCGGCCGGGATGCCGCCAGCCGCTCAGCTGCGGCGACAGGGACGTTCTCGAATTCGTAGGTGATCAGGTCCGAGATTTCGGCGAGCCGGTCGAGTGCCTGCGGGTCGTCATAGGCGGCGACGATCTGGTCATTCGCCACCTGGGCGGCCGGACAGTCCGCCTGCGGTTCGAGAATGACGGTGCGGAAGTTCAACCGGGCAGCCGCCATTGCGAGCATGCGGCCGAGCTGACCGCCGCCGATGATGCCGATCGTCTTCATTCCGCGTCCACCGGATATTCGGCAACCGAAACGGTCTGCTGTTCGCGCCAGTCATCGAGGCGGTCGGCAAGATCCTCGTCGGTAAGCGCCAGCACGGCGGCAGCGAGCAGGGCGGCATTGACGGCACCAGCCTTGCCGATCGCCAATGTACCGACCGGAATGCCGGCTGGCATCTGCACGATCGAAAGCAGGCTATCCTGACCGGAGAGCGCCTTCGACTGCACCGGAACGCCGAAGACCGGCAGCGGCGTCATTGCGGCGCACATGCCCGGCAGGTGAGCCGCTCCGCCGGCCCCGGCGATGATCACCTTGAACCCCTCGTCGCGGGCGCCCTTTGCAAAGCGGACGAGCCGATCCGGCGTTCGATGCGCGGAAACGATGCGGGCCTCGTAGGCGATGTCGAGCGCCTCCAGCGTGTCGGCGGCATTCTTCATCGTCTCCCAGTCCGACTGGCTTCCCATGATGATGGCGACGGGCGGCGTCGTGGTTTCGGTCACGTGTTCAGCATCCGTGTCAGGCGATGATGTCTTCAAGCGATGATGTCTGGGATGATCTGATCTTCGATCTTGGTGATCTTGTCCTTGATCGCGAGCTTCTTCTTCTTCATGCGCTGGATGCGCAAGGCGTCGCAGCCGGTTTGAATCATGGCGTTTATGGCAACGTCATAGTCTTCATGCTCCTGCCTCAGGCGCGCGATGGTCAGTCTGAGTTCGGCCTGGTCCTGGTCCGGCATGCGAATAAGATCCCCATAAGCCCGGTCGCGGTCGATTCACGATCCGGTATTTCCTGCGCCGCTCTATCACATCTTGGGCAGTGACGGGAAGTTATCCGACGTCATCATTTCGCCTTCGACAAATGAAAAATGGCGTGGCACATTAGTAAGGTTACAACCATGAAACATCCGGCATTTGCGTGCCGGATGCAAGCAAAAGGAAGGGAATGCCGATGACCATTGAGGCCCATCTTGCAACGCTTGAGAAAAAGCATGGCGCCCTGGAACAGGAGCTCCACGAAGCTCTCAATTCGCCCTCCTGCGAGGATGAATTGATCAGCGAACTCAAGCGGCGGAAGCTGCGCATCAAGGACGAAATCGAAAGACTCCGTTCCTCGGCACACTGATTGCGAACGGGACTCTTCCCGTCCATCCGCAAGGGCGCCGGTTCAACACGCCGAGGCTGCGACGGAAGGTCGTAACAATCCCAAAACGGAAGATGCGGAATGCTTGACCGGGCTTGGGCCCGGTCGCTTCCCAAAGGCACGCTGCGGTTCGCCTATGCATCCCTGAGATCGAGCGGATCTGGGAAATGCAGCGATTTAATCGCCGGCTCAGCCGAGCAGGGCGGTGGCGCGATATCTCAAGACCAGAACTGATCAAGCCAGAGATTGAGCCGATCGAAGCCCGGCCTGTGGATCGCGTATATCCGCCGGGTGCCGCTCGTCGACACCGAGACCAGATTGCAATCAAGCAGTGCCTTCAGATGCTGCGATACGGCCGGGCGGCTGATCGGCAAGCCTTCGGCGAGTTCATTGACCGTCTTCGGCGCACGCCGCAGTTCCTCCAGCAGGTGGCGCCGGTTCGGGTCCGCAATGGCGTCGAAGGGGTCCGCGATCGTCATGCGCCTGACGTTAAGCGAATTCCCGCGTCGCGGCAAGAAAAAATTGTGCGCTGCGATAGGCTGTATTGCTCTGCAGCATCGGGGCATTGTCATCAACCGCCCGGCAGGAGTTTTCTCATCCCGCGCTAGACAAGCCGTCCCAAACGAGCTTGGAGCCGGCGATGAACGCCATTGTGTACATGAGGGGATAGAAGACCTGCGGCTTCATTCTTTTGACGATCCAGGCACCGCAGGCGGTCGCGACCATGGCCAAGGGGAAGAGCGTCGCCGATGTGGCGAGATTGCTGAGGTCGAGTTGTCCGAGGGCGAAATAGGGGATGAGCTTCACCGCGTTCAAGGTCGCGAAGAAGCGCACGATGGTCCCGGTATATTCGCGCGGGTCGAGTTTCAGCGGCAGGGCGTAGATCTGGAAGGGCGGACCGCCGGCATGGGCGACGAAGCTGCCGTAGCCGGCGAAGCTTCCCCAAAACGCGGCCGGACCGCGACGGTGCGGTTTCGGCGGGATCGGCGCGCCACTGCGGCTCAGCCAGACGGTGTAGACATAGCGCAGCACGAAAATCACCGTGATGAGACCGATGATCAGCCTCAGCGCGTCCCGCGGCACATGGGCGGCCGTCGCCCAGCCGATGGCGATGCCTGCGATCGCGCCCGGCAGCAGCATCACGAGCGTCTTGCGATCGCCATGTTTGCGCCAGATCCACAGGGAGACCATGTCCATGGCGATCAGGATCGGCAGCAGCAGCGCCGCCGCCTGAACGGGAGAAACAGCGAGCGAGAGGAGCGGCACCCCCATCAGCGACAGCGCCTCGCCCATGCCGCCTTTGCTGAGGCCGACGAGCAAAACCGCCGGGGCGGCGATGAGATAGAAGTCGAGATCGGGAAGCATGGGCGGCGGTTGATCCTTCGGTCATCTCCGTCTATCGGTTTTCCCGAACGAAATCGAGTGCGGCCTTCCACTTGCAGAGCGGCCGTCGCCAGGAACGGATGACATGAGCAACACTGAAAATCGCTGCCGACTCGTGCTGGTCGCACCCGACATGCCGGATATCGCAGAACGCGCGAAGGTGCTCGGGGATGCGTTGAAAGGTGGCGATGTTGCCTCCGTCATCCTGCCGCAATACGACCTCAAGGACGCGGATTTTCAAAAACACGCGGAGGTGCTGGTGCCGGTGATCCAGGAGGCGGGGGCTGCAGCGCTGATCGAGGGCGATACGCGCGTTGCCGGCCGCGCCAAGGCGGACGGGCTGCACGTTCCCGGCGGCCCGGACGCGCTCGCCGAGGCGATCGAGAGGCACGCGCCGAAGATGATCGTCGGCGGCGGCAACGCAACCGACCGCCACCGGGCGCTCGAGATCGGCGAACTTAGGCCGGACTACATCTTCTTCGGCCGCACCGACGGCGACATCAAGCCGGAAGCGCATGCGAAGAACCTGGCGCTGGCCGAGTGGTGGGCCTCGATGATCGAAATTCCCTGCATCGTCATGGGCGGCACCGATCCACAGTCGGCGCTTGACGCGGCAGAGACCGGGGCCGAGTTCGTCGCGCTGCGTATGGCGGTCTTTGCCGATCCGGCGCAGGCGCCATCGGTGGTTGCGACCGTCAATGCCTTGCTTGACGAAAAAGCGCCACGGTTTGAAGATTAAGACGTGCGGATGCCGAGCCGTTTCCTCCTTAAATCCAGCCGGGCTGCTGCCCTTGTCCTGGCGGTCGTCCTGGCCGTCTTTTCGGCTCGCGCCGAAGAGCCGAAGGCCCAGGCGAGCACCGATGAGGCAGGCGCGCCGAAGCGCGGACGGATCACGCCGTTCAATGGCGCCGCGCTGCCCGAGGGGGCGGAGGCGCCTGGATCCGGTGAGGCAGAAAAGCCGAGGGCGGGCGACGGCAGCACACCGTCGAAGGGCGTCAATGTCATCGACCGCATGGGCGCCGAGTTGCCGGCGCTTCCGGAAGAAAAGCCCTTCACCGGCAAGGTCGACGAGGCCTATGGCGCCTTCCAGCGGGGCCACTACCTGACCGCGATGGACCTCGCGCTGCCGCGCGCCCAGCTCGGCGATCCGGCCGCACAGACTCTCGTCGCCTCTATCCTGGAGCAGGGGCTGGGCGTTGCGCGCAACCGCAAGGAGGCGGCCTTCTGGTATGGCCAGGCCGCCCAAAACGGCGATCCTGCGGCGATGTTCAAATATGCGCTGATGCTCATGGAAGGACGCTATGTCGATCGCGATCGCAAGAAATCGGAAGAGCTGATGAAGAAGGCGGCCGATCTCGGCAATGCCTCGGCCCAGTTCAATTACGGGCAGACGCTTGTCGCCGACATGCCCGGTCCGAGGGGGCTGAAGGCGGCAATGCCGTATTACGAGAAAGCCGCCGAGCAGGGCATCGCCGACGCGCAATATGCGCTCTCACAAATCTATCTCAACGTCGACGGAATCGACGACAGCAAGCGTGCGCGTGCACGCGAATGGCTGATGAGAGCCGCGCGGGCGGGCTACGATACGGCGCAGCTCGACATGGCCATCTGGCTGATCGAGGGCATTGCCGGCGACCGCAATCTCGACGAGGGCTTTGCCTGGATGAAGCGGGCGGCCGAGGCCGGTAATGTCGTTGCCCAGAACCGCCTTGCGCATCTCTATGTCAATGCTATCGGCACGCGACCCAATCCGGTGGAGGCGGCGAAATGGTACGTGCTTTCGCGCCGGGCCGGCCTCAAGGACGACGCGCTCGAAGACTTTTATCTCGGTCTCAACGAGGAGCAGCAGAAGTCGGCGCTTGCGTCGGCGAACAAGTTCCGCTCGTCCTGAGGGCGCAGGACGCCGCCATTTCGACGCCGCGATCTATTTCACTTGAACTCCGGGGGTTTTTATGGTCTTGAAGCCGCGGTTTTGTCCGCGGCTCCTCCATAAATGCATTCCCGCGGACGGAGTGTCTTCTCACTCGGTTTTTTGACGACGGGTTCGCGAGCCTCGCCGCGGGCCGTCAATGAGGTTCAATGTCCGGTTGCGAGTTTCGACCGGCCTTCGTTTTCAGAGGATCGCCCCATGGCCCGTTCTGCCCTTCTCAATGTCATGGTCCAGGCCGCCTTCAAGGCCGGCAAGTCGCTGGCGCGCGATTTCGGCGAAGTACAGAACCTGCAGGTCTCGCTGAAGGGCCCCGGCGATTACGTTTCCCAGGCGGATCGCAAGGCAGAACGCATCATTCACGAGGAACTGATGAAGGCGCGTCCGACCTATGGCTTCCTCGGCGAAGAGGGCGAGGAGATCAAGGGCACCGACGGTGCCCACCGCTGGATCGTCGATCCGCTCGACGGCACGACCAACTTCCTGCACGGCATACCGCATTTTGCCGTCTCGATCGCGCTGGAGCGTCAGGGCGAGGTGGTCGGCGGCGTCGTCTTCAACCCGGCGACGGACGAGCTCTATACCGCCGAGCGCGGCGGCGGCGCCTTCCTCAACGATCGGCGGCTGCGGGTTGGCGCCCGCCGCAACCTGTCCGACGCGGTGATCGCCACAGGCACGCCGCATCTCGGCCGCGGCCATCACGGCAAATACCTGATCGAGTTGCGTCACGTCATGGGCGAAGTCGCAGGCGTCCGCCGCTTCGGCTCCGCCTCCCTCGACCTTGCCTATGTGGCCGCCGGCCGCTTCGATGGCTATTGGGAGCGCGACCTCGCTGCCTGGGACATCGCCGCCGGCGTGCTGCTCATCCGCGAGGCCGGCGGTTGGGTGACCGATGCCAACGGTGCCAACAAGCCGTTGGAGGAGGGCTCGATTATCTGCGGCAATGAGTACCTTACAAAAGCGCTGCAGGAGGTCATTCGCCGCCCGGTTCCCAACAAGTAACCGGACAGTGCAAAGCACCCGGACAGGCGTGCGCTTTGCAAGCGATCCAATTGCTGCCGCTTGCCCGCGCCCGCAGTTATGTTCGTCGGGCGCTTGTTTTCCCTTCAATTTGGCACAAAGTTCCACTAGGCTCCGGGCCTGCGCGAATGGCCTTCGGCCTTGCGCGTGGCATTGCTTCTGCGGGTCGAGAACGGTCCGATGATTCAGAGTCTTGCGGCGCTCGCCTTGCCCAAAGGGCGCGGCGTGCCCGCAAACCGGGAGACTGGCAAGCTTATGACGAAATTGAACCTGTCTGGCTGGAGTGACGGGCAAGGCGCGGAGGAGAATTTCAATCCTCACAAGCTCTCGAGCCCCATGCCCTATTTCTGGACGATGTCCATCTTCCTGATCATCGTCGGGTTCGTCACCGCCATCCTCTTCCGCCAGACGCGCGATGCATTCTTGGGCAATCCGGGGCTCAACGGGCTGATCCTCGGCGTCCTGCTGATCGGCATCCTTCTGGCGTTCAACCACGTCCTTGGCCTCAGGCCGGAGGTGCGCTGGTTCAATTCGTTCCGCGCCGCCGGCAGCGCGGCCAAGGTGGGGCGGGACCCGGTTCTGCTTGCGCCGATGCGGTCGCTGATCGGCGAGCGTCACGGCACAGGCATCTCGACGACTGCGCTTCGGTCGATCCTCGACTCCATCGCCACGCGCCTCGATGAGTCGCGCGACACCACCCGCTACCTCACCGGTCTACTTGTCTTCCTGGGACTGCTCGGCACCTTCTGGGGCCTGCTCGGCACCATCGGCTCGATCAACACCGTCATTCAGTCGCTGGACGCAGGCAGCGGCAGCACGGAGGATCTTCTGGGATCCTTGAAGAGCGGCCTTTCGGCGCCGCTGACCGGCATGGGGACCGCCTTTTCGGCCTCGCTGTTCGGCCTTTCCGGTTCGCTGATCCTTGGTTTCCTCGACCTGCAGGCGGGCCGTGCGCAGAACCGTTTCTACACGGAATTGGAAAACTGGCTGTCGTCGGTCACCGATGTCGGCTCGGGCGTTTCTCCATCGCTGGATGTGGTGGACAATGCACCGGCCGAGGAGTTGCGGCGCCTGACGGACCAGATTGCCCGCATAGCTCATGACGGCGGCGTGAACCAGCGAACGACCGCGGCGATGGCGAGCCTTGCGGAGGGCATCCAAGGCCTCGTCAAGAACATGCGCGGCGAGCAGCAGATGCTGCGCGACTGGATCGAGGCGCAGCAGGAGGAGGCAAAGTCGATGCGCAAGACGCTGGACAGGCTGAGCGCGCGCATCGGGCAGGCGGACCGGATCGCGGTGAACAGCGAGAAGGCGCTTTCGCAGCCCCAACTCCACTCCGACGATAGGGGTGATTGACCCATGGCACTTGCCCGAAGGGGCCGCAATGCGCGGGCGATCAATTATTGGCCGGGCTTCGTCGATGCGCTTTCGACCTTGCTCATGGCGATCATGTTCCTGCTCAGCGTCTTCGTCCTGGCGCAGTTCCTGCTCGGCAGGGAGATCAGCGGCAAGGACGAGGTATTGAACCGGCTGAATAGCCAGATCAACGAACTGACGCAACTGCTCGCACTCGAAAAGAGCGGCAAGCAGGATCTGGAGGATTCGCTTGCCAATCTCCAGGCGTCGCTCGCGCAGTCCGAAGGCGAACGCTCTCGCCTGCAGTCTTTGCTGGACAAGGGTGCCGGCAGCGTCGAAGCCTCCAATGAGAAGCTCGGCCGGCTGGGATCGGAGCTCGAGAATGAGCGGCAGATCAGCGCCCGCGCGATGAGCCAAATTGAACTCCTGAACCAGCAGATAGCGGCACTGCGCAGCCAGATCGCCGCCATTGAAGGCGCGCTTCAGGCATCGGAGGCGAAGGATCAGGCTTCGCAGGCCAAGATCGCCGATCTCGGCCGTCGGCTGAACGTCGCGCTCGCTCAGCGCGTCCAGGAACTCAACCGCTATCGCTCGGATTTCTTCGGGCGCTTGAGAGAGATTCTGTCCGACCGCGAAAACATCCGCATCGTCGGCGACCGTTTCGTTTTCCAGTCGGAGGTGCTTTTTCCTTCCGGCAGCAGCGATCTCAATGTCGAAGGCCAGGCGGAGATGAGCAAGCTCGCGGCGGCGCTGCTCGATCTTGCCAAGGAAATTCCCGCGGAGATCAACTGGGTCCTTCGCGTCGATGGGCATACGGACAATGTGCCGCTGTCGGGAACCGGGCGCTTCCGGGACAATTGGGAGCTCTCGTCGGCCCGTGCCACCTCGGTCGTCAAATTCCTGATATCCAGGGGCGTTCCGGCCGATCGCCTGGTGGCGGCGGGTTTCGGCGAGTATCAGCCGATCGCCGAAGGGGAGAGCCTGGAGGCACGGGCGCAGAACCGCCGCATCGAACTCAAGCTCACGGAGAAATAGGCGCGCATCCTACAGCGCCGCGCGTCTTACCAGATCGCGCAAAGGTCGAGGTCGATCTAAGGAGACATGCAGTGGCCCTCTCCGCGTGGTGGTGCTCGCGGGGGAGAGGGACTTGGCTTTACCGGTGCCGCGAGTCTCCTTCACCCCGCTTCGTGAGGCTCTTTCGTCCCGATTGCAGGGAGAAGGTGGCCGGCGGGCCGGATGAGGGGAGGTTCAGGTAGGCCCTAACCCTCGGAAGCAACGAACAGCCCCTCCGCCCCATGGTCGAACTGCAGCCGAGCGAGCTTGGCGTAAAGCCCGCCCTGGCGGATTAGCGAGGCATGGGTGCCTTCCTCTACGATGCGGCCGTTTTCCATGACGAGGATGCGGTCCGCCTTGAGCACGGTAGCGAGCCGATGGGCGATGACGAGGGTGGTGCGCTCGCGCATCAGCCCGTCGAGCGCCTTCTGCACCAGCCTCTCGCTTTCGGCGTCGAGAGCCGAGGTCGCCTCGTCGAGGAGCAGGATCGGGGCGTTGCGAAGAATGGCGCGCGCAATCGCGATGCGCTGGCGCTGGCCGCCGGAAAGGGTCACGCCGCGCTCCCCGACTGCCGTATCGTAGCCATGGTCGAGTCTGGCGATGAATTCATCCGCCTGCGCGGCGATCGCGGCCGCTTGCACCGCCTCGCGGCTTGCGTCCGGCGCGCCGAAGGCGATGTTGTCGTGCACCGAAGCGGCGAAAACCGTCACATCCTGCGGTACGATCGCGATCCGCTCGCGCAGTTCCTGCGGGTCGACTGTGCGGATGTCGGTGCCATCGACGAGGACGTTCCCCTTCGCCGGATCGTAGTAGCGCAGGAGCATGGAAAAGACCGTGCTCTTTCCGGCGCCTGAGGGGCCGACGATCGCCACTGTCTTGCCAGGCTCGACCGTGAAGCTCAGGCCTTTGAGGCTCTTGTAATCCGGACGTGCCGGATAGGCGAAATGCACGTCCGTAAAGGCGATCGCCCCCTTCGCCGGCACCGGCATCGGCGCCGGATTTTCCGGCGCACGGATCTGGGGGACTTCGCTCAAGAGCTCCCTCAGTCGCTCGGCAGCGCCGGCGGCCTGGGAAAGTTCGCCCCAGACCTCGGACAGCGCCCCGAGGCTGCCGGCAGCGAAGACCGAATAGAGCAGGAACTGGCCGAGCGTGCCGGCGGAAAGCGTTCCGTTGAGCACGTCTCGCGCGCCGAACCACAACACGGCGACGACACTGCCGAAGACCATGGTGATCGCGAAGGCGGTCAGGGCCGAGCGTGCCTTGATTGCCGCGCGTGCGGCGTCATAGGCGTTCTCGACCGCCGCGGCGAACCGCCGATTGGCGCTGTCTTCGCCGTTGAAGGCTTGCAAGGTGCGGGTGGCTGCGATCGCCTCGCCGGCATAGGCGGAGGCAGCCGCGAGCGTATCCTGCGCTTCGCGGGAGCGGCGGCGGACCGAACGGCCGAAGCCGACGAGCGGGAAGACGATGAGCGGAATCGCTGCAAGTACGAGGCTCGAGAGCTTCGGGCTGGTATAGACCATCATGGCAATGGCGCCGAGACAGAGAATGAGGTTGCGCAGCGCAACCGACGCCGTCGCCCCAACCGCCGACTTGATCTGCGTCGTGTCGGCGGTGAGCCGCGAAACGATCTCGCCGGATTGGTTGACGTCGAAAAAGGCGGCGGAAAGCGCCGTTACCCGGGCGAATACCTCGCGCCTAAGGTCGGCGACGATGCGCTCCCCGAGCGAGATGACGAAATAATAGCGGGCGGCGCTCGCGAGTGCGAGAGTGATCGCCAGCACCATCAGCATGGAGAAGTAGGTGTTGATGAAAGCGGAATCGGAATTGGAGAAACCATGGTCGATCATGCGGCGGACGGCGAGCGGCAGCGTCAGCGTCGTCACAGCGGCGATCGAAAGCGAGACCGCCGCGCCGATCGCAAAGCCGCGATACCGGGCTACATAGGGCAGCATCGTTGCTAGCGGACGGATGGACTTGCGCGTTGGCGGTTGGTTCTCTTGTCTAGCCACGAAACCCCACGATGGCCTGTAACGGAGGGGCTTAAGTCTTCCGCCGGCACTTGTTATCCCGCAGACCTTCATGTATAGGCACGGCATCGAATTGGGAAGCCGTGGCCCGAGAGCGGTCTGCGGCTTCATTTACGTGTTCGGTCCCAAAGTCGCAATGCCTTGCGACAATTGGACCCTGGAACTCTAGGAAGATTGTTATGAAGGCAGACATCCATCCCGACTACCACATGATCAAGGTGGTCATGACCGACGGCACCGAATACGAAACCCGCTCGACCTGGGGCTCGGAAGGTGCGACGATGAATCTGGAAATCGACCCGAAGTCGCATCCGGCCTGGACCGGCGGCAACCAGCAGCTCGTCGACCGCGGCGGCCGCGTTTCCAAGTTCAAGAAGCGCTTCGAAGGCCTCGGCCTCTGATCGCGCTATACCGCGTTCTTCGAAGCCCGGCGTTTGCCGGGCTTTTTTGTTGCTGGGCGGCCGAGAGGTCGGACGCAGCGACTACAGCGCCGCGCGTCTTATCAGACGCGCAAAGGTCGCTGTAGCACTTTGAATTGCTGCATGTGTCCTTAAATCGAGGTCGATTTGAGGAAACATGCAGAAGTCAAGAGCAGTGCGGGATGGCGTGATCTCTACGTCGACCTCCATCGGCTTGTGTTTGAATCCTCGGGTCAAGCCTGGCTTGACCCGAGGATTCAAACACAACCGAAGAGACTATAGGGGGTCTGCAAGAAGGAGCCGCACGCGGTTGCCCGCAGCGCGCATAAAAACGCCCGGCGTAGGCCGGGCTTCGAACTTTACCGGGATGGCTGCCAGGGTCAGTTGGTACCGAAGGCGGTCTGCAGCAGCTTGATCTGCGCCTTGACGCCGTTCTGATTGTCCGGGACGAAAGCTGCCGCTTCCTGTGGCCGGTAGATCTCGCGGTCGAGCAGGGCGACCCGGTTCTGCAGGCGGAGCGACCGCTCGATCAGGTCGCGGAACATGTCCGGAAGTTCGTTCCAGCCGGGTGCGCTACGGTCGACGTTGAAGCTGTCGAGGCGAACCTTGCTTTTTTCCGACAGGACCTGATCGCGGCTCATCTCGCCATTGTTGACGGCGCGCTGCAGGAGAAGCCATGAGGCGACTTGCATCAGTCGGGTGGTCAGCCGCATCGATTCGGCCGCATAAAGCACGGAAGCCATGCGCGGCAACACCTTGGAAGCCGTCCGGCCCGGCCCGTCGAGATAGCTCGCCGTTTCCTCGACAAGGCCCATGCCTTCCGCATACAGAGCCTTGAACTGCGCCGAGGACGCAGCGTGTCCCGCGAAACTGACGGTATTCAATCCTCTCTCGGACATGGCCTGTGTCTTCCCTGGTTCAAACGCATCACGGTCAGGTAACGGCGAGGCCGTGGGAAAAGTTTCCTTGGCCTCTCTGTGCTGGAAGAATGATCTGATACCGCATTCCGCGCAAGAGTATTCTTAAGAAAGGGTTAATCTCCACAATTCTTTGAAATTGCCTTTTCTGAAACAAAAAAAGAGCCGCGCGAAGCGGCTCTCAAGGTAAAACAGGGAGAAAATCAGACCCATTCGCCAGTTGGTGAAAATGTCTGAGTCCGGAAGCATCCGGATGATCCGACAATTGCAGAAAATGCTTAATTCGCCGTTAAGTCAGGTCCTGATCCGGGGCGGCCGCCAGTCAGCGGAAGAGGCCTTCGGCCGCCGAGCGGCTTGCAGATTTGCGGGCGCGTTCGGCCTCGAGCCTCGCGATTTCGGCGGTCAAGAGCGCAATGCGCCCGGTCAGTTCATCGACTGAAAGCTGCGAGAGGTCGCTGCCGATCTCATGGGCGATCTTTTTCTTCGGCTGATCGTCGTCAAACAGGCTCATTCTCCTTCTCCTCCTGCTTCTCTTCCCTCTCCTCATCGACGCCGTCGTTCTGAGGCTCGTCGATCGGCATCGCGCGCGGGGAAAACTGCAAGCTTTCCGGTGTCGTCGGGGCGCCGGCATTGACGGGCGAGAAGGTCTCGCGTTCGGCGACGGGCACCGGTGCGCGCCGGCGGCTGCGAACGATCGCATAGGCGGTGATCAGCATATGCGCTGCGGCTGTGATCATGAAGAGGCCATACGGTCCGGCCGCGGTCATCACCGGCCCGCCGATCGTCGGGCCGATGATGGTGCCGACGCCGTAGAGCAGCAACAGGCCGCCCGAAACCTTGACGAAGTCCTCGGGCGTGGCGAAGTCGTTGGCATGCGAGACGGCGATCGGATAGAGCGCATTGGCAGCGGCGCCGTAGATGGCGATCAATGTCATCACGATCCAGACCTGACTGGGCTCGGCGACGAACAGCAGGAATCCCGCGAGGGCTCCCACGGCGGCGAGGGCGGCGAGCACATAACGGCGGTCGACCCGGTCGGAGATGCGGCCGGCCGGCAACTGCATGACCGCGCCGGCGAATATCGCCACGCTCATCATGGTCGCGACAGTGCTGTCGGAAAGGCCGGCCTGGCGGCCGAAGACCGCACCGAGCGTGCCGAAAGCGCCATTGGCAGTACCGATCAACAGGATGCCCAGAAAGGAGACAGGCGAATTGCGGTAAAGGTCGCGAAGGTCAAGCCGCACCTGCTTCAGCGGCTGCGGCGAGGCGGCCTTCGACAATAGGGTGGGCAGCATGGCGACGCAGTAGAGAATGCCGCAGATCATGAAGAAAAAGGTCGTCGACGTCTCGCCGAAAGGGATCATCATTTGACCGCCGACGACGCCGACGAGCGTGATGGCGATGTAAAGCGAAAAGATCACGCCGCGGCTTTCATTGGTGGCGCGCTCGTTCAGCCAGCTTTCGATGATCATCGATGTGCCGGCCGTCGCAAAACCGGTGACCGCCCTCAATGCAACCCACCAAATCGGATCGATCAGCACGCCGGTCATGAGCGAGATGATCGCTATCAGCGCGGTGAAAACGCTGAAGGCGCGCACATGGCCGATGCGCTTGACGACATTCGGCGCGAAGAAGCAGCCGAGCACGAAACCGGAGGCCCAGGAGGTGCCGAGAAAGCCGAGGATATTCGTCGGATATCCTTCCGCCGTGCCGCGCACCGGTAGCAGCAGACCTTGCAGACCGTTTCCGAGGAAGAGGAACAAAGTGCCGAGCAGGAGCGCGGCGACGGGAAGAAGCAGTGTCTTTCTCATCATTCCCCCGAAAAACGTTCTGCCATCGGCAAGTGGCGACCAAGCGTGACGCGCTGCGCGCCAGATTCGAAACTGCCGGTCATTGCAAATCGGCGGTGAAAACAATAGCCCTCTATGCGACGAAAAATGACGGCCGTATGACGTGAGGGCCGCGGAATTCTCCGGATGGAGCAAATGTCGAAGATATTGGCGGTCCTGCTGCTTCTCGCCATGTGCGTGCAAATCATTAAGCCGCTCGGATATCCGGGGCTCAGGCAGCGCCGGGACTTCTGGAAAATTGCCGTCTTCGCCATCGCGGTCATGATGGTGACGGTGCTCGTCAGGCCATGAGCAAGGCCGCATCTGCGCCGAAGTCCGCCTCGCACCATTTTCCTCCTCTCGCCGGGCTCGCGTGCATGGCTTCAGGGTTGCCGACCCGGCGTTCCCTTTGAAACAGCTCGGTTTTCAAGGTCGGACTATTGTTGCACCGCGCGGCGTTTCAAGCGCATCAGCGGCTTTGCGTGCTGATTTGAAGCGCGGTGGTGAATGGTGAAGTCTCTGCGGGACAGGATGTCAAGAAAGGGTTAAATTACCGTGCTCGGCCACAAGATGAAGAACGAGGTCCTCTTGGAACGCCGCCTGACCGCCATTCTCGCTGCCCATGTCGTGGGCTACGGCCGTCTCATGGGAACCGACGAGGCGGGGACGCTGGCCGCGCTCAAACGCCACCGCCGGGAATTCGTGGAGCCGAAGATCGCCGAGCACAAGGGCCGCGTCGTCAAGCTTGCCGGCGACGGCATGCTGGTCGAATTTTCGAGCGTTGTGAACGCGGTAGCCTGCGCTGCCGAAATTCAGCGCGGCATGCTCAGCCGCAACGAGGGCCTGCCGCGCAGCCGCCGCATCGAACTCAGGATCGGCGTCCATCTCGGCGACGTCATTGTCGAGGACGGAGACATCTTCGGCGATGGCGTCAATGTGGCGGCGCGACTCGAAGGGCTCGCCGATCCCTCCGGCATTGCGGTTTCCGCCTCGGTGCGCGACCAGGTCGGCTCGCGGCTCAATCTTGATTTCGTCGAAAAGGGCGAATTCAGCCTGAAGAACATTGCGCCGAGCATCCGCGTCTATACGGTCGCCTTCGGCGACACTTCCAGGCAAGAGGCCGGGCCGGAAGAGCCGAGGGTCGACCGCGGCTATGAATTGTCGATTGCGGTCTTGCCTTTCACCAATATGAGTCACGATCCGGAGCAGGAATATTTCTCCGACGGCATCACCGAGGACATCATCACCGATCTTTCAAAGATCTCGCGCCTGCATGTCGTCGCGCGCAATACCGTCTTCACCTATAAGGGCAAGGCGGTGAAGGTGAAGCAGATCGCCCATGAGCTCGGCGTACGCTACATCCTGGAAGGCAGCGTGCGCAAAGCGGGCGAGCGCGTGCGCATCACCGGTCAGTTGATCGACGCACAGACCGGCGGGCATCTTTGGGCCGACCGCTACGATCGCGATCTGACGGACATCTTCGCCATTCAGGACGAGATCACCCACGCGATCGTCAACCAGCTCAAGATAAAGCTCCTGCCGGAAGAAAAGAAAGCGATCGAGAGCGATCCGACCACGTCGGTCGAGGCTTACACCTATTATCTCCGCGGCCGGCAGTTCTCGCATGCCTGGACGCGCGCCTATATGCTTTTGGCACGCCGGATGTTTCTAAAGGCGGTCGAGCTCGATCCAAACTACGCCCGGGCTTATGCCGGCATCGCCGATTGCGAATGCGCGATCAGGGACTGGCACGAGAAGGACTTTCCGCTCGAAAGCATCCTCGCGATGAGCGCCCGGGCGCTGGCCCTCGATCCCAATCTCGCCGAGGCGCATGCCTCCCGCGGAATGGCGCTGCACCAGAGCGGTCAGTCGGAGGAAGCCGGCCTCGAACTCCGCCAAGCGCTGGCGCTCGATCCCTCCCTCTATGAGGCCAATTTCCATTACGGCCGGTATCTGTTCATGCAGGGTCGGTTCACCGAGGCGGTCGAGTTCTTCAAGCGCGCCGCCGAGATCCGACCGGACGATTACCTTTCGCCGATCCACCTGATGAGCTGCTATCGCTCGCTCGGTATTGAGACGGAGCGGCGGCGCTGGGCCCGTATCGGCATCGAGCGGGCCGAACGGGCGCTCGAGGAGCATCCGGAGAATTCCGGCCCGGCGCACCGCGGCGCCCTGGCGCTCGCGCATCTCGGCGAGGCCGAGCGGGCGAAAGAATGGGCAGCTCGCGCGCTGGCGATCGATCCTGACGACCTCGTCGCGCAGTACAATCTGGCCTGCGTCTATTCGCTTGTCGGCGAAGGCGAGCGTGCGCTAGACCTCCTGGAGGCCGTCGTGCCGCAGAGCTCCCACTATCACCTACTTTGGTTCCAGCAGGATTCCGATCTCGACGCCATTCGTGACCATCCGCGTTTCTGCGCGCTGCTTCATGGGGACTGCGCGGCGGCTACGGCGCCGTGACGCTCGTCAGAACCACAAAGGTCGAGCGGCCGCTGTAGAGAAATTCAAACCTCGATCGTTCCGTGCATCGCAGTCACGCAGTCGCCCGAGACGCTGACCTCGCCGAGAGCGCCGTTCCGCTTGTTTACGAAAACGGTGATCACGCTCCGGCGGCGCATCTCCACGCCTTGCTCGATCGTTAGCCGGACATCGGCATCGTCGTCGGGGAGAAGCGAGCCGAGATAGGCGCCGAGCGCCGCAGAGGCGCTTCCGGTCGCCGGGTCCTCGATGACATTGTCGAGGGGCGCGAACATGCGCGCACTGATATGCCAGGGGTGCTCGTGCGTCCGGGCATAGAGAAACAGGCTGAATGTGTCCTCGGCATGCGGATAGCACGCGTTCGCCTCGTGAAAGGCGCTGACATTCGGCCGTGCCTGCGAAAGCGCCGTGACGTCCTTGATCTCGGCGACGGCGAAGGGAAGGCCGACGGAAATACGCACCGGCTTGTGATTGCGGTCGGACAGGTCTTCGAGGCCGAGCGAGGCGCAGGCCGCGATCGTCGCCGCATCGATCTCTGGGCCGACGGCGAGCGGCCGGGGCGCGACGATGCGCGCGCCGGTGACGATGCCGTCCTGACGCCGAAGCGCTACTTCGACGAGCCCGGCCTTTTCCTCGAAGCGCAGATTGTCGCCCGCCGTCCTGCCGAAGACATGCTGCTGGCGACCAAGCACGAAGGCGGTTCCGACATTGGGATGCCCGGCAAAGGGCACTTCCGCCGCCGGCGTGAAGATGCGCACGCAGGCGGTGTTCGCCGAATCTTGGGGCGGCAGGACGAAGGTGGTTTCGGAATAGCCGAACTCGGTAGCGATCGCCTGCATTTGAGCGTCGCTTAAACCGCGCGCGTCCGGGATAACCGCAAGCTGGTTTCCGGCGAAGCGCTCGGAGGTAAAGACGTCGACGGTGACGAAAGAGATGGTGTTCATGAAAGCCCCGGGTTTGTCCCCATGGCCACATGTAGAATCGTTGCCGGGCCCGCCGAAACAGCGAACTTGTCTCCATGACAATTGCGCTACTGCATGTCTCCTTAAATCGTCCTCGATTTAAGACAAAGATATGCAGCGATTTCAAAGTGCTACAGCGACCTTTGCGCGTCTGATAAGACGCGCGGCGCTGTAATTGCGGCGCCAACACAAAAAAGACTCGGCGGCGTCGCTGCCGTCGAGCCTTCTCCTCTCTCCCATCTACTGCACGTCTCCTTTAATCGACCTCGATTAGGGACAAAGACATGCAGCAATCCAAAGTGCTACAGTGGCCTTTGCGCGTCTGATAAGACGCGCGGCGCTGTAGTTGGTCAGGCGGCTTCTTCGAGATCCTTCTTCCAACTACCCTTGGCGGCGAGGCTGCACATCTTGGCGCGATGGGTGAAGGCGCGCTGGCCAGCGGCGACGTTCTCCGCCTTGCCTTTCCAGGCGTTGAGCGCTTCCTGCTGCAGGGCGCGACCGTAGGAGAAGGTGAGCTTCCACGGCAGGTCGTGAACAGCGTTAATTGCGGAAAGATGCGCCGTTGCCTCTTCCGTCGACTGGCCTCCGGAGAGGAAGGCGATGCCGGGGACGGCGGCGGGCACGGTGCGCTTCAGCACCTTGATCGTGCGCTCGGCGACCTCCTCAACCGTGGCCTTACGCGCCTTCTTGCCGTCGATCACCATGCTCGGCTTCAGGATCATGCCTTCGAGCTTGACCCGTGCGT
>JAPSJG010000169.1 GCA_031178305.1 Sinorhizobium sp. | reverse complement strand
GTGCCGACGTTTCGGGACCTCACGCAGTCGGCAATGGATCTGGTCTAGAGCATTTTGCAGCCAGGTGGAACGAGCTGGGACCAAGGCGGTCGTACTCCTCCGGGGTCTGCCGCGGGCCAAGGCCACCAGCATTGCTGTTGCGATGCAAGACATAATAACCATTGACGTAAATCTGTCTATTGTGGATAAAAGACAAACTACATGCGGCGGCGTTGCCGTCGAATTCCGGAGGCCCAGAGTTTGTCCGCACCGTCCTCGATCCTTCTCTCGCCGGAAGACAACGTCGCCGTCGCCACAGTGGCGGTCGAGCCGGGCGAGAACCTGCCGGGCGGCGCCAGGGCCGCGGTCCGGATCGACCCCGGACATAAGGTTGCGGTCAGGGCGATCGCAGCCGGCGAGCCGGTGATCAAATATGCCCAGGCGATCGGCCGTGCCACGCGCGATGTCGCCGCCGGCGAACATGTGCATTCCCACAATCTCGCCTTTGACCAGGACCGCCTGGCGATCGGCGCTCCTGTCCCGCCGGAGACGGCAAGCGAGGCTGACAGGGCGCGCACCTTTCTCGGCTATCGCCGGGCCGACGGTCGCGCGGCGACGCGGAACTATATCGGCATCATCGCCAGCGTGAACTGTTCCACCACGGTCTGTCGCGCCATTGCCGACGAGGCCAATCGTCGCATCCTGCCGAAATATGAAGGCATCGACGGCTTCGTGCCGATCGTGCACGACCAGGGCTGCGGCATGTCTTCAACCGGCGACGGCATGAAGAATCTGCACCGCACGCTCGCCGGCTATGCCCGCCATGCCAATTTCGGCGGCGTGCTGATGGTCGGGCTCGGCTGCGAGGTCAACCAGCTGACGCTTTACGGCCAGAGCGGCGCCGGCGCGCAAAAGCGGCATTTCAACATTCAGGAGGCCGGTGGATCGCGCCGTTCCGTGGAGCGCGCGCTTGGCGTGCTGGAGGAGATCGCTGAGGAAGTGGCGCCCGCCCGGCGCGTGCCGATCCCAGTTAGCGAAATCATCGTCGGGCTGCAGTGCGGCGGCTCGGACGGTCTCTCCGGCGTCACCGCGAATCCGGCGCTCGGCGCTGCGATCGACATTCTCGCCGGTGCCGGCGGTACGGCAATTCTGTCGGAGACCTCGGAAATCTACGGCGCCGAACATCTGCTTCGCAGCCGCGCCGTCAATGAGACGGTTGCGGCCAAGCTCGACGACCTGATCTCCTGGTGGGAGAACTATGTAGCGGTGCATGGCGCCTCGCTCGACAATAATCCTTCTCCGGGTAACAAGCGGGGCGGCCTGACCACCATTCTCGAAAAATCGCTGGGGGCGGTGGCCAAAGGCGGTCGTTCGCCGCTGACTGCCGTCTACAATTACGCCGAACGCGTGACGGAGCGCGGGCTCGTTTTCATGGATACGCCCGGCTATGATCCGGTCTCCGCAACGGGGCAGGTCGCGGGGGGCGCCAACGTCATCGCATTCACCACCGGGCGCGGCAGTTGTTTCGGCTGTCGCCCAGCGCCTTCAATCAAGCTCACCAGTAACACCGCGCTCTTCCGGGCGATGGAAGAGGACATGGACATCGATTGCGGTGTGATCGCGTCCGGCGAAGCGACCATCGCCGAACTCGGCCGCCAGATCTTCGACCTGATCATCGACACGGCTTCCGGCCGCAAGACAAAAAGCGAGCTTTTCGGCTACGGCGACAATGAATTCGTGCCATGGCATCTCGGGGCGACGCTCTAGGGGCGTTATCGTTCATGTCGAGGCGGCGTTCCGAGGCCCCTGCCGTGACCTTCTCTCCGGCTCGAGGGAGAAGGGGCAAGCCGCGGGCTTCCGGTCCCCTCTCCCCGCTTGCGGGGTGAGGGCTAGGGTAAGGGGCAGCTTCGGGAACACGGCAATCCTTGGGAGGGAGGAGACAAGGAATGCAGACGAGGAAAATCGGCCGAACCGATCTGGCGGTGACCGAACTGAGCTTCGGCACGGCGGGGCTTGGCGGCCTCTATCGCGAGTGCACGCGCGAGGCGGCGATGGCGACGCTCGATGCTGCCTGGAATGCGGGTATCCGCTACTTCGACACCGCGCCCTATTATGGGCTCGGGCTTGCCGAACGGCGGGTCGGCGATTTCCTGCGCGACAAGCCTCCCAAGAGCTTCGTGCTTTCGACCAAGGTCGGGCGGCTGCTGCATCCGGTGTCGGAAGACAAAGTTCCCGACTACTCCTATGTCAAGCCGCTGAACTTCGACGTCAGCTACGATTACGGCTATGACGCGATCATGCGGTCAGTGGAGACGAGCTATGCCCGGCTCGGTCTCAATCGCATCGACATCCTTTATGTCCACGACATCGGCGTCTATACACATGGCGCGAAAAAGAATGCCGTCTACCTCCGGCAGCTCCTGGATTCGGGGCTCAAGGCACTGGAGGAGCTGAAATCGAGCGGCGTCGTCTCGGCTTATGGCCTCGGGGTCAACGAGGTGCCGGTTTGCCTCGAGATCCTGCGTCGGGCGGAGCTGGATTGCATTCTGCTCGCCGGTCGCTACACCTTGCTCGACCGCTCGGCAGCCGCCGAGCTGCTGCCGCTATGCGAGGAAAAGAAAACCTCACTCGTGATCGGCGGCGTGTTCAATTCCGGCATTCTTGCGACCGGTCCAGTGGAAGGCGCGCATTTCGACTACATGCCGGCGACGGAAGAGGTCAGGGCGAAAGTCGCAGCGATGGAGGCGATCGCCCGCGAGCGCGGCATGCCGCTTGCCGCGCCGGCGCTCCAGTTCCCGCTCGCCAATCCGCTTGTCGCCTCGGTGCTGATAGGCACCGCTAAGCCCTCGAGCCTCGAGCGCAACATGGAACTAAACCGTTGGAAGCTACAACCTGAGGACTTCACCGCCTTCGAGCCCTACACGCTCGTTGCCCGCGAGCTGGGCGAGGAGGCGGTGAGAGTTTGATGCGCTAGCTCCGCCCCACGGCGGATGAGCCTTGCCGACTGCAGGGACGCCAGAAAACTGTGAGCATCATCGCTTGCCAAGCAGGGTTTTCTGCACTAGCGTATGAAAATGTTTTTTATGGATAAAAGACGGCCCGCGAGCACCTGGCGGATCATGTCGATAAACGCAACAAAAGGTGTAATTTGAGAGGAGAACCTGATGAACATTGCCAAACGCATTCTTTCCCGTCGTGCCTTCAACGCGCTCGCCGGCGTTGGCTTTCTGGCCGCTATGGCGCCGGCGCCCTCGTTCGCCCAGGACGTCACCATTCCGATTATCGTGAAGGACACCACCTCCTTCTACTGGCAGATCGTACTTGCGGGAGCACGCCAGGCCGGCAAGGATCTTGGCGTCAGCGTACCGGAACTCGGCGCGCAATCGGAATCGGACATCAACGGGCAGATCAGCATCCTTGAAAACGCCGTCGCCGGCGCTCCGGCAGCCGTAGTCATCGCGCCGACCGAATTCAAGGCGCTCGGCAAGCCGATCGACGAAGCGGCCAAGTCCGTTCCCGTGATCGGGATCGATTCGGCTGCCGACTCGAAGGCCTTCACCTCGTTTCTTACGACCGACAACGTCCAGGGCGGCCGCATTGCCGCCGATGGCCTAGCCGCAGCGATCAAGGAGGCGACCGGCAAGGAAGAGGGCGAAGTTGCCATCATCACCAGTCTGCCCGGCGTCGGTTCGCTTGATCAGCGACGCGAAGGCTTTCTGGATCAGCTGAAGACCAAGTATCCCGGCATGAAGGTCGTCGCCGATAAATTTGCCGATGGCCAGGCGACGACCGGTCTCAACATCATGACCGACCTGATCACCGCCAATCCCAATCTCGTAGGCGTCTTCGCCTCCAACCTGATCATGGCGCAGGGCGCCGGCCAGGCGATCGCCGAGAACAAGCTTGGCGACAAGATCAAGGTGATCGGCTTCGACAGCGACGACAAGACGGTAAGCTTTCTCAAGGAAGGTGTGCTCGCCGGCCTCGTCGTGCAGGACCCCTATCGCATGGGCTATGACGGCGTGAAGACGGCGCTCGCCGTATCAAAGGGTGAGAAGGTCGAGGCCAATGTCGATACCGGCGCGAACCTCGTCACCAAGGCCAACATGGCCGATCCGAAGATCGACGCACTCCTGAACCCCAAGGTTAACTGATCCGCCATGATTGACTCGCGGCGCGCTGCGCGCCGCGACCGGTTTGGACGCGACGGCCGGTGGCGAGGAGCAGGCCGTCGCGGCCCTGCATAGCGAAGAGGGGAACATGACAGGGCTTCATGAGATCAGCCACCGGCGCGATACTGAGCTCAAGACGGCCGTCCCAAAGGGGGAGCCGATCCTGGAATTGCGCGGACTGCAGAAAAACTACGGTGCCGTCCAGGCATTAAAGCCCGCGTCCATTACGTTTCTCTCGGGCGAGATCCATGCCATCGTCGGCGAGAACGGTGCTGGCAAGTCGACGCTGATAAAGCTGCTTACCGGCGTCATTCCGCGCACCGCCGGCGAGGTGCGCTGGTGCGGCGAGCCGGTGCGGCTTGCTAGCCCGAATGAGGCAATCGCCCGTGGCATCAACGCCGTGCACCAGGAAGTGGTGCTGTGTCCGCACCTGAGCGTTGCGGCCAATATGTTCCTCGGCGACGAGATGAAGCGCAATGGCCTCATGCGCAAGCGCGCCATGACCGGCGCGGCGCAGGGCGTTCTCGATGATCTCGGCTTCAACCTGCCGGCCGATGCGACGCTCGGCACGCTGACGATCGGCCAGCAGCAGCTTGTCGCCACCGCCCGCGCCGCCATGCGCGGCACCCGCTTCCTGATCTTCGACGAGCCGACGGCATATTTGACGCGGCAGGAATCTACGCAGCTTTTCCGCCTCATTCGCCGCCTGCAGAACGAAGGCGTGACCATCGTCTATATCAGCCACCGGCTGGAGGAGGTCTTCGAGCTTGCCGACCGTGTCTCGGTCTTGCGCGACGGTACCCATGTCGGCACGCGCCTGATCGGCGAGACGAACGAGGCCGAATTGATCGCGCTGATGATCAATCGGACGATCGAGCAGATCTATCACAAGGAGCATTTTCCCTTCGGGGAGACCATCGTCGAGACGCGTGGCCTGACCGGTCCGGGTTTCAGCGATGTGTCGCTTTCCGTCCGCTCGGGAGAGATCGTCGGGCTCTACGGCCTGATCGGCGCTGGGCGCAGCGAATTCGCTTTGGGCCTTTATGGCCGCCATCCGATCAGCGCCGGAGAAGTCTACTGGCAGGGCAAGAAGGTCGAGATCGGCAACGAGCGTAATGCCATGGCACTCGGCATTGCGCTTGCACCGGAAAGCCGCCGCGACCAGGGGCTCTGCCTTAACCTGCCGATCGGCCTCAACATCAATCTGCCGGTCTTTCGCAAGCTAACGCGCGGATTGACAATCAACCGGGCTGAGGAAGCGGCGAATGCCGATCGGCAGATCCGCGACCTGCAGATCAAGACGCCCTCGCGGCGAGTCCTCGCCTCCGCCATGTCCGGTGGGAACCAGCAGAAGATCGTCATCGGCAAATGGTTGAGCCATGGCGCCAAGCTGTTCATCTTCGACGAACCGACCGTCGGCGTCGATGTCGGCACCAAGGCGGAAATCTACCGGCTCTTTGCCCGGCTGCTTGAGCAGGGGGCAGGGATCATCCTGATCTCCTCCTACTTGCCGGAAGTCTACGAGCTCGCAGACCGGCTGCACGTGTTCCGGCAGGGCCGGCTGGTGGCCAGTCACGACTATCGTGCCGCCAGTCACGAGGAAGTCTTGGCGCAGGCGATCAACGCCTGACGACTTTTATTTTCGAAGTCTGCAGGATTGCAGGGAGGGAACGATGAGTGTGGAAACGGTAGAAGGCAGCGCGGCACCGACGCCGAAGAGAGGGGTCAGTATCCTGTTCGGACTGACGCTTCTTGGCCTGCTGCTAGCCCTTTGGCTGGCGCTTGGACTTGCGACCAACGCCTTCTGGACGCCGAACAACATCAGCAATCTTCTCCGCCAGGGCGCGATGACCGCAATCCTCGCGGTCGGCCAGACATTCGTCATCATCACCGCCGGCATCGACCTCTCAGTCGGTGCCGTGGTCGGCTTCACCAGCGTCATTGTCGCATGGCTGCTGGCCGCCGGCGTGCCGCTCTGGCTCGCCGTCGTCGCGACGCTTCTGATCGGCGTTCTCATCGGCGTTTTCCATGCTTTCGGCATCGTTCGCATGGGCCTGCCGCCCTTTATCATCACGCTCGCGACGTTGACCTCATTGCGTGGCATCGGCCTTTTGATCACGAACGGCTCGACAATCTCGATAACCAACGAGGCCTTCACCAATTTCTCCCGCGCCGATTTCCTCGGTATTCCCAGCCTTTTCTGGATGGTAATCGTGGTCGCGATCCCGGCTTACGTCTTCCTGCACCTCAGCCGCTTCGGCCGCTATCTCTTCGCGGTCGGCTCGAACCGTGAGGCTGCCCGCCTTTCCGGCGTCAATGTCGACCGGACGATCTATCTTGCCTATATCCTCTCCTCTACCTGTGCAGCCTTTGTCGGCCTGCTGCTTGCCTCCCGCATCGGCATCGGCAATGCCACGCAGGCGGAAGGCTGGGAGCTGCAGGCGATCGCCTCCTCGGTCATTGGCGGCACCAGCCTTTTCGGTGCCGTCGGATCGGTCCATGGCCCGCTCCTAGGCGCCTTCATTCTCGCCACGATCAATAACGGCGCCAACCTCTTGAACGTCAATTCCTTCTGGCAACGCATCATCACTGGCCTGCTGATCATCGTCATCGTTTATTTCGACCAGCTTCGGCGCCGCGGCTCCCGTTGATCGACGAGCGACGGCACCATTACCCAAGTTTCGGAGCGCTCAATGAAAGCTGTTGTCTGCCAGGAGCCCGGACGTCTCGAACTCGTCGAGCGCAGTCGGCCGGAGGCGCCCGCCCCCGGTTGGGTGCGGCTGGCCGTCCGGAGCGTAGGCATTTGCGGCACCGATTATCATATCTTCGAGGGCAAACACCCTTTCCTCGAATATCCGCGCGTCATGGGCCACGAGATTTCCGCGGCGGTAATCGAGGCGGGCCCCGATTGCACGTTTGCGCCTGGAACGCTGGTGGTCGTCAACCCCTATATCGCCTGCGGAAGCTGCATAGCCTGCCGTAAGGGCAAGCCCAATTGCTGCACGGCGATCCGGGTTCTCGGCGTTCATACCGACGGCGCATTCTGCGAGGAGATCGTCATGCCGGAAGAAAACCTTTATCCGGCGAAAGATCTCTCACCCGAAGCCGCGGCGACGGTGGAATTCCTGGCGATCGGCGCCCATGCGGTTCGGCGCTCCAAAGCGGCGACGGGTTCCCGATCGCTGGTGATCGGCGCCGGCCCGATCGGGCTTGGAACGGCGATTTTCTCCCGGATTGCCGGACATGAGGTGACGCTCCTCGACACGAGCGCCGAACGTCTCGCCTTTGCCGCCGACAGGCTCGGGTTCACGCAAGGGATCATCGCCGGCGAGCACGTGGAGAAGGCGATCGCACAGGCGACCGATGGGGACGGCTTCGACGTCGTCTTCGACGCCACCGGCAATGCTGCCTCAATGGCGCGCTCCTTCGCCCACGTCGCCCATGGTGGTACGCTGGTTTTCGTCAGCGTCGTCAAGGACGAGATCCGCTTTTCCGATCCAGAATTCCACAAACGTGAGATGAACCTCGTTGCCAGCCGCAATGCGACGCGTGAGGATTTCGACCATGTGATCGCGTCGATTGCCAAGGGATCCGTACCGGTGGCGGCGCTCGTCACCCACAGGACGACGCTCGACGGGGCGGTCGAGGACCTGCC
>JAPSJG010000168.1 GCA_031178305.1 Sinorhizobium sp. | reverse complement strand
GGCTTCAAGCTGGCTCAGCGCCAGTGCGCTGAGCTCGGCGCCGCTCCATTCCGAATCGACAAGCAGCTTGTGGGAGCTCGCAAGAGCGGTGAGGCGCCCATCAAAGCGTTCGACGAAATCCTCGCTGGATTCTGTAGTGCGAAGCGTCTGGCGCGCCACCGATTGGACGACAGCGAGCGTGTTCTTCACGCGATGGCTCAGTTCGCTCAACAGGAGCTGCCGGCGACGCTCCCAGCGCTTGCGGTCGGTGATATCGCGGGTGCTTTCAAGCACGAGGCGTCGCTCGCCGAGAGGCACGAGCTCGATCTGGCTTTCCACCGTCAGCACCCGACCGTCCTTGGTGGTATGATTTAATTCGCCGCTCCAACGGCCGTCTTTTATGAGCCTTTGCCGAAGCTTGTCGAAGGACGAGCCGGGAACGGCCGTCTTGAGCAATTCTTCCTTGCGCCTTCCGAGGGCCTCTTCACGCGAATAGCCATAGAGTTCCTCGCTACCGCGGTTCCACTGTTTGATGCCGTCGTCAAAATCCCACACAAATATCGGCGAGCGTGAAAGCTCGACAAGCCGCATTTCCTGATCGAGGCGCCGGCCGCTTTCCCTCGCGGCCTCTTCAGCGCGCCGCCGCTCGCTGATGTTGACGAAGGTGGCAACGACGCCGTCGATCTTGTCTTCTACCGTGCGATAGGGACGCATCCGCACCAGGTACCAATCCTCGTTGTGAGCTTTCACTTCATGCTCGATGGGGGCGAGGTTCTCCAATGCCGAGCGTGCATCGTCAGCAAGGCTCTCATATTCGAGGTGATGCGTGAAATCCGTGATCGGCCGGCCTTCGTCGGTCGGGGTGACGTTGAATATTTCCGTCAGGCGCGGAGTGAAACGCTTGATACGAAGCGACGGATCGAGAAATAGCGTCGCGATGTCGGTTGCTGCCATTAGATTCTGTAGGTCGCTGTGGGCGCGGGAAACGCTTTCCAGCTTCAGCTTCAGCTCATTGTTGACGGTTTGCAGCTCTTCGTTAATCGATTGGAGTTCTTCCTTGCTCGTCTCCAGTTCAGCCCTACTCGGCAGCTATTGCCAAGCGCACGTCCCGTTCCTCCGTCGGATCCTCATGGAGCTCATCTTCAGTCGGCTTGATCCTGAACCACGCCGCATAGAGCGCCGGAAGGAAGAGCAGGATCAGCACCGTGCCGACCGCCGTGCCGCCGATCAGCGTATAGGCCATCGACCCCCAGAAGACCGAGTGTGTGAGGGGAATGAAGGCCAGCACGGCGGCAAGTGCGGTGAGGATTACAGGCCTCGTGCGTTGCACCGTGGCTTCGATTACGGCGTGATAGTCATCAAGGCCGGCAGCACGGTTCTCCTTGATCTGTTCGGTCAGGATCAGCGTATTGCGCATCAGGATGCCCGCCAGACCTATCAGGCCCAGAATGGCGTTGAAACCGAAGGGCTGATTAAAGGTAAGCAACATCGGCACGACGCCGACAAGGCCAAGCGGTGCCGTCAGCATGACCATGGCCATCGTCGAGAAGGATCGCACCTGCAGCATGATGACGATCAGCATCGCGGCAATCATAGCCGGGAAAACCTTGCCCAGCGCGGTGTTGGCCTTGGCAGCCTCCTCGATCGATCCACCCAATTCGATGCGATAGCCGGCGGGAAGCGATGCGATCAGCGGCTGAAGGGCGGTCATGATCTGCTTGGAAACCTCCGGAGGCTGGGTCGCCTCATTGATGTCCGAGCGGACCGTGATGACGGGGGTGCGATCGCGGCGCTTCAGGATCGGCTCTTCCAGATGGATCTCCGAATGGCCGATCTGGTCGAGCGGAATGGGGCGGCCGTCGCGGCTCATCAACGAGAAATCCGCCAGACGCGCCGGATCCAGCCGCTCGCCGCCGGCGCTGCGTGCGACGATCGCAACATTGCGAATGTCCTCGCGCACCTGCGTAACCGGGATACCGGTGAGGAGGAACTGCAGTTGCTGGGCCGCCTCTGCCGGCGAAAGGCCGATGGAGTTCAGTCGCTCCTGAGCGGGGATGAAGCGGAGCACGGGCGTGCGATTGCCCCAATCGCGGTTGGCCTGGCGCACGTCCGGAACGCCGCGCATGATGTCGAGGGCCTTCTCGGAAATGCTGTACAGTTGGGCGGGATCAGGTCCCATCACCCGAAACTCGACCGGGAACGGGGTGTAGGGTCCGAACACAAGCTGGGTGACGCGTACATAAGCCTCAGGCGCAAGCCCGTGGGATATCGCCTCGCGGAGCCGGTGCTTCAAAGCCTCGCGCGCCTCCGCGTCCGGCGTGAGCACGACGATTTTGGCGAAGGCGGGATCAGGCAGTTCCGGCGCCATCGCGAAGAAGAAGCGGGGAGCGCCCTGACCGACATAGCTCGTGACAATCTTGGCCTTGGGCTGCTTGTCCAGCCACTGTTCGAGCTTCTCGACTGCCGCCGTCGTCGTCTCGATGCTGGTGCCTGCCGGCAGCCGAACCTCCACCAGCACCTCCGGGCGGTCGGACGTCGGGAAGAACTGCTGTTTGATGGCGCCCATGCCGACCACGGAAAGTGCGAAGGCGATGCCGACGACAGCGCAGGTCAGAAACTTGCGGCGCACCGCAAAGGTGATGAGCCATCGCAGACGCCGATAGTTCGGCGTGTTGTAAATCGCCTCGTGACCGCCCTCGACCGGTTTGATCGCGGGCAGCATCTTGACGCCGAGGTAGGGCGTGAACACCACCGCCACGATCCAGGAAACGATGAGGGCGAACCCCACCACCCAAAAGATGTTGCCGGCGTACTCGCCCGCCGTCGAGCGCGCAAAGCCCACCGGCAGGAAGCCGGCGATCGTCACGAGGGTTCCCGACAGCATCGGCGCCGCAGTGTGGCTCCACGCATAGGCCGCCGCCTTGATGCGGTCCATGCCCTCTTCCATTTTCACCACCATCACCTCGATGGCGATGATGGCGTCGTCCACGAGGAGACCTAGCGCCAAAATGAGGGCGCCGAGGGTGATGCGGTCGAAGAACCGCCCGGTTTCCAGCATGATGACGAAGACAACGGCAAGCGTCAGAGGGACGGCAGCCGCCACGACGATGCCAACCCGCCAGCCGAGGCTGAGCAGGCTCACCACCAGCACCACGCCGAGCGCCATGGCGAACTTCATCATGAACTCGTCAACCGCCGAGGTGATGTTGACGGCCTGGTCGGTTACCTTGTCGAGCGTCATCCCGAGCGGCAGTGCCTGTGCGATAGCTGCGGTCCTGTCCTCCAGCGCCTTGCCAAGCGCGAGACCGTCCCAGCCCTCCTGCATGACAGCCGCGAGCATGATGGTCGGCTCGCCCTGGCGCCGGATCAGATACGTGGGAGGATCCTGGTAGCCGCGGCGGACCTCGGCGATGTCGGAGAGCTTCAGCGTCCGCCCCGCAGCCGCGATCGGCGTGTCGGCGATCGCCTGGACACTGTCATAAGCGCCGTCGACCCGGATGAAGACCCGCGGGCCCCGGGTGTCGATCGAGCCCGCCGGCGTGACGGTGTTCTGCCGCTGCAAGGCGGCAACAATATCCTGTGCCGACACGCCGAGGGTTGCCAATTTGGCATAGGAGAACTCGACGAATATCTGTTCGGGACGTTCACCGAGGATGTTGATCTTCTTGACGCCGGGCACGTGCAGGAGGTCCTGGCGGATCACCTCGGCCTGCCTGGTCAACTCACGCATCGGCATGCCCTTGGCCTTCAGCGCATAAAGGGCGAAGCTCACGTCCGAATATTCGTCGTTGATGAAGGGGCCGAAGACGCCGGATGGCAAGTTGCGGGCTTCATCCCCGAGCTTTTTGCGCGCCTGGTAGAACTCCTCCTGCACGACAGATGGCGGTGTGCTGTCCTTCAGCGTGACCGTCATATACGCATAACCTGGCCGTGTCGTCGTCTCCACCCGGTCGTACCAGGTCAGCTCCTGAAGCCGCTTCTCCAACGGTTCAGCGACGAGATCCTGCATCTCGCGCGCCGTCGCGCCTGGCCATGCCGTCGTGACCGTCATGGACTTGATGGTGAAGTTCGGATCCTCCGCCCGTCCGAGCATGAGGAAGGCGTAAGCGCCGGCGGCCACCAGCAGGAGGATGAAGAACAGGGTGACAGCCCGTTCGCGAACGGCGATCGCGGAAAGATTGAGGTTCATCATCAGTTACTCCCCTCAGGAGCAGTTCTGACTGGAGCGCCTTCCTGCAGGAGATGAGCGCCGAGCGAAACGATGGAATCGCCAGTGTTCAATCCGGAGATCGAGGCGGTTTCGCTGGTCACGCGGACAAGTTTGACGGGTCGAAAGTGCACGGTCGAGCTGGCTCTGTCCAAGACCCAAACGCCGGTCTTCTCGCCGTCGTCGAGCACGGCTCCGAGCGGCACCTGGACTTCCGGCTGACTCACTTGGTTTGCAATCCGAATGGTAACCGTGGCGCCGAGCGGTGCTGCCGCGGCCTCGCCATCGAGGACATAGCGGGCCTCGTAGGTACGCGTCTGGGGATCGGCGGAATCCGATAACTGCCGCAGACGTGCCGTGTAGCGACGCTCATCGCCTCCATACAGGCTGGCCTCGGCCACCGAGCCGATCGCCGGCCGGAGCGTCTCGGGAAGTGCAACGACGGCCTCGCGGGGACCGGCGTAGGCAAGTCTAACCACCGGCTGACCGGCGGCGACAACCTGCCCCGGCTCGCCGAGCGTTTCGACCACCGTTCCATCCGCAACCGCCGCCAGGACCGAATAGGTCGCCTCGTTCCCCGCGACCTTCGCTTCCGCCTCCGCGGCGGCAAGCTGTGCCGTCGCGGTGTCGAGGGCCGCCTTCGCCTGCTCGTAACGCTGCGGCGTTGCTGCCAGTCCATTCTTCACCAGGACAGCATAGCGCCTCTCGTCCGCACGCGCCTGGACCAGGACAGCGCGTGCTGCAGCGACAGCGTTGCGCTTGGCGGTGAGCGCGAGTTGTAGATCGGTCTCATCGATCCGCAGCAGCGCTTGGCCGGTCTTCACCTGTTCACCGATATCGACGAGGCGCTGAATGATCTTGCCCGGTACGCGAAAACCAAGATTGCTCTCAACCCGCGCCGCGATCGTACCTGTAAAGGCTCGCTCGACGCTCTCCGCTCTCGTCGCTTCCACCACCCTTACAAGTGGCGACGCGACGCGGGGGTCTGCGGCCTCCGCGTCGCGTGCAGGCGTTTCGAAAACGAAGGGAAACGCCGCGCCCCCGGCTGCAGCCACGAGGCCGATCGATGTGAGGAAAAATTTGCGCTTCATGTCAGATGACCCTTGTTGACGGGCGTCGCCTCAATTAGATTGCGATCTAAATCTAACTGTGCTATAGATGTCAAGTGAAATCTATTTTCGAGGTCGATCATGAGAGTTAGTCGCGCCCAGGCGGAGGCAAATCGCGAAGCGGTCATCAACGCAGCGAGCCGGCTTTTTCGAGAGCACGGCTTTGATGGCATCGGGCTCAAGGACCTGATGAAGGGGGCCGGGCTGACCCAGGGCGGGTTCTACAAGCAGTTCCAATCCAAGGACGATCTTGCGGCACAGGCATCGAGGCGAGCGATAGAGCACGCGACCCGCAGATGGTCGGCTGTTGCTACTGCAAGCCCTGCTCCCCTCGAGGCCGTTATCGAGCTCTACCTGTCGATGGGACATCGCGAAGAGAAGAGCGACGGTTGCCCCTTGGTGGCGCTAGGAGCTGATGCGGCGCGTCAAAGCGAAGAGGTGAGAGCCCCGTTCCAGGATGGTGTTCAAGCTCATCTTCAAATTCTCAACGAATTGATGCACGAGCCGGACGGTCCAAAAGCCTACGACAAAGCCATGGCGATGCTGTCGCTGATGGTGGGTGCCGTGACGATCTCCCGTATCTTGAATGATGAAGAGATGTCGCAGCGCTTTCTCGACGCAGCCGCCGACGAAGTTCGGCGAATCGCCGCCTCCGCAAGAAGCGCATGAGATTTTCCCGCCAACGGCGTGATTGCTCACGCGTTCGTACAATGCCTTACCGGGTTTTTGCCCGTCCGGGCGTTGCGGCACGGCTCGAGATCACCCGGACAAAACTATTGCCAAATGAATAAGCGGCAGTCGCCGAGAGCGTCTGCTCGCGTGCAGACGCTCGACACAAAATGACAATTGGAGATCACATGCGTCGTATCGTTATCACAGGGATGGGAGCAGTCAGCCCCTTAGGAGCCAACGTGACGACTTCCTGGTCTCGGCTATTATCGGGTCGTTCGGGAATCCGGCGACTTCCGGATGAAGTGGTGGGAGACCTGCCGGCGAAGGTTGGTGGAACGGTGCCCTCCTTGGAAGAAGACCCCGAGGCCGGCTTCGATCCGAATACCGTCCTTGCCCCAAAGGATCAGCGCAAGGTAGACCGATTCATTCTCTTCGCGCTGGCGGCGGCGGAAGAGGCGCTTGCTCAAGCGGGATGGAAGCCGCTCTCGGAAGCTGACCGGGTCCGCACCGCGACCATTATCGCTTCGGGCATCGGCGGGTTCCCCGCCATAACGGAGGCGGTGCGAACGGTCGATCGGCGCGGTGTCCGACGTCTTTCACCGTTCACCGTGCCGTCTTTCCTGGTGAACCTGGCTGCGGGTCAAATCTCCATCCGTCACGGCTTCAAAGGACCGATCGGCGCACCGGTGACGGCGTGCGCGGCCGGCATTCAGGCGATCGGCGATGCGGCCCGTCTTATCCGCGCCAATGAAGCCGACATCGCCGTGTGCGGCGGAACGGAAGCATGCATGAATATCGTCAGTCTCGGCGGTTTTGCCGCGGCACGCTCTCTTTCCACGGAGTTCAATGACACACCTGATCGGGCCTCGCGCCCCTTCGACAGCTTGCGTGACGGCTTCGTCATGGGCGAGGGCGCCGGCATCCTGGTCATCGAGGCATTAACCCACGCGCTCGCACGCGGTGCAAAACCCTTCGCCGAGCTCGTCGGTTACGGCACGACTGCGGACGCTCACCACGTCACTTCCGGTCCCGAGGACGGCGACGGCGCGCGCCGGGCCATGGAGATCGCAATTGCCCAGGCCGGAATTTCGCCGCGTGAGATTCGCCACCTCAATGCGCACGCGACCTCGACGCCAGTCGGCGACCTCGGGGAAATCGCGGCGATCAAGAGGGTCTTCGGTACAGACTCCGCCATAGCTGTCAGCGGAACGAAGTCGGCGACCGGACACCTGCTCGGAGCTGCCGGCGGGCTTGAAGCCATTTTCACGATCCTGGCGCTTAGGGATCAGGTGGCCCCGCCGACGCTCAACTTGAGCGCTCCTGATCCGGCCGGCGACGGGATCGACTTCGTCGCAAACAAAGCCCGGCCAACGGCGATGGACTACGCGATCTCCAACGGCTTCGGCTTTGGAGGTGTAAACGCCAGCGCCTTGTTCCGACGTTGGACGGACAAGTTGGCCGGCGCCGGAGAGTCCCGCGATTGAAGGCTTTCCTCCGACCGCTCCCGTTTCCCAATCCAATCGAAATGAAATCCAGCACAAAGAAGGAAGTGATTTTCATGAACAAAACCAATCTTGGCGTCGCCCTGGTGACTGGGGCATCGACCGGCATCGGGTACGTGACGGCCAGAGCCTTGCAGAAGGCGGGCTTTCGCGTCTTCGGAACCAGCCGTCGCGCGGTCCCCGAAAGATCCGACGGCGTCACCGTGCTGACCTGTGACGTGACGGATGACGCATCCGTAGCGAAATTGGTCGAGGCGGTGCTGGCCGAGACAGGGCGCATCGACCTGCTCGTCAACAATGCCGGCATTGGACTGCTCGGCGGCGCAGAGGAGTCCTCAACTGCCCAGGCACAGGCGCTGTTC
>JAPSJG010000167.1 GCA_031178305.1 Sinorhizobium sp. | reverse complement strand
CAGGCATGACTCCGACTTCCCTGGTGCCGGAAATGGCGCAGCATGCGGGCCTTCGGTTTGGCGAGTTTCTTAAGTGGATGGTGGAGGACGCATCGTGCTTGCGCTGAGGGGCAGAAGGGGCAGAAGGGTTCGTCACCCGCTCGGCGCTCCGGCCGAGGCGGACGAGGCCTTCGTATTGCCGCGTCCGCTGCGCAAGAGTGCGCGCTTCCTGGTGGGTCTCGGCACCGGCCGCGTCCGCTTCCCGGCGTATACGGGTACAATCTCGGCGGCCGCCTTCCTCCTGGCCACCGGTCTCTATGGCATGTCGCTCGGCGGCCACACGCAGGATTTCGCGCAGGCCTCCACGACCGCGGCCGGCTTTGCGATCGAGGACGTCCGCGTCTCCGGCAACGAGCACACCTCCGAGATCGATATTCTCCAACAGCTCGGTCTCGACGGTACGACCTCGCTTGTAGCGCTCGACATCGCCGAGGCGCGCCGGCTGATCGGCGAGCTGCCGTGGGTCGAGAGTGTCACCGTGCGCAAGGTGTATCCCGGCACGATTGAGGTGAAGCTCACCGAGCGCAAGGCCTTCGGCATTTGGCAGCACGGATCGGACCTTTCGCTCATCGAGCGCAGCGGCAGCGTCATCGCGCCCTTGCGCGACAACAAGTTCGCCGCGTTGCCGCTCTTTGTCGGCCGAGACGCCGAGACGGCGGCCGCGGCCTTCTACGACGAGTTCTCCCGTTGGCCGGAATTCCGCTCGCGCGTGAAGGCTTTCGTGCGCGTGGCAGGCCGGCGCTGGGACTTGCGACTCGATAACGGCATCGTCGTCAAGTTGCCCGAGAAGGATGTTGCGCGGGCTATGAAGGTGCTCGCCGAAATGGAGGAGGGGCATCAGCTTCTCGAGCGCGACATCGCCGCCGTCGATCTGAGGCTTGCCGATCGTACGACCATCCAGTTGACCCCGGACGCCGTCGCGCGCCGGGAAGTTGCACTCAAGGCGAGGGAGAAGATGCTGAAGGCACAGGAGAAGGAGAGGCGGATATGAGCCTGTTCGGTTCCTCCAGTTTCGGCCTACCGCGCCTGAGGCCGCTTTCTTCGAAGCGCGCCCACGTCGTCTCCGTGCTCGACATCGGCTCGACCAAGGTCGTCTGCATGATTGGGCGGCTGACGCCGCGCGCGGAGAGCCAGGTTCTTCCCGGCCGCACCCACAACATCGAGATCATCGGCATCGGCCATCAGAAGTCGCGCGGCGTGAAGAACGGCGTGATCGCCGATCTCGATGCCGCCGAAAGCGTCGTGCGGCTTGCGGTGGACGCGGCCGAGCGTATGGCCGGTCTGACGATCGACAGCCTGATCGTCAACGTTTCCGCTGGCCGCCTGCAGAGCGACGTCTATACGGCAACGATCGATCTTGGTGGCCAGGAGGTCGATGCGAGCGATCTCAGGAAGGTGCTCGCAGCCGCCGGCCAGCAATCGCAGCGCACGGACCGCGCGATCCTCCACTCGCTGCCGACCGGCTTCTCACTCGACGGCGAGCGTGGTATCCGCGATCCGCTGGCGATGTTCGGCGATGTGCTCGGGGTCGACATGCACGTGCTGACGGCAGAGCGTTCCGCGCTCAAGAACCTCGAGCTTTGCGTCAACCGTGCACATCTTTCGGTCGAAGGCATGGTGGCGACGCCCTATGCCAGCGGACTTGCGGCCCTCGTCGACGACGAGGTCGAACTCGGCTGCGCGGCGATCGACATGGGCGGCGGCACGACCACGATCTCGGTATTTGCCGACGGCAAGCTGGTCCATGCGGACGCCGTGAGCCTCGGCGGGCATCACGTGACCACCGATCTCGCGCGCGGTCTTTCGACACGCATCGAGGACGCGGAGCGGCTCAAGGTCGTGCACGGCTCGGCGCTCGCCAACAGCGCCGACGATCGGGACATCGTCTCCGTCCCGCCGATCGGCGAAGATGACCGCGACCAGCCGACCCATGTGCCGCGTGCGCTCGTTTCGCGGATCGTTCGTGCCCGGATCGAAGAAACGCTGGAGCTTATCCGCGATCGCATCCAGCGCTCCGGCTTCAGCCCAATCGTCGGAAAGCGGATCGTGCTGACGGGCGGCGCCAGCCAGCTGACCGGCCTGCCGGAAGCGGCGCGGCGAATCCTGGCGCGCAATGTCCGCATCGGGCGCCCGCTTGGCGTTTCGGGCCTGCCGGCTGCCGCCAAGGGCCCGGCCTTTTCCACCGCCGTAGGGCTGATGATCTATCCGCAGGTCGCCGATCTCGAGACCCATGCCAGCCACGGCGGCATGTTCTCGAGCTTCGGCGGCGGCAACAGCCGCATCGCTCGCATGGGGCAATGGCTGAGAGAAAGCTTCTGAGCTTCGCCGGCGGCGTCAGGCGCCCGGCGGCACAGGTGTTTGAGTTAAAAGGATTTGGCCGGCTCGGCAAGGCGGCCAGAGAAAGAGAAGGAACGGTACCATGGCCATCAACTTGCAGAAGCCGGACATTACCGAGCTGAAGCCCCGCATCACGGTCTTCGGCGTCGGCGGCGGCGGCGGCAATGCCGTCAACAACATGATCACCGCTGGCCTCCAAGGCGTCGATTTCGTCGTCGCCAACACGGATGCGCAGGCGCTCACCATGACTAAGGCAGAACGGATCATCCAGATGGGTGTCGCCGTTACCGAGGGCCTTGGTGCCGGCTCGCAGCCGGAAGTCGGCCGGGCGGCCGCCGAAGAGTGCATCGACGAGATCATCGATCACCTGAACGGCACGCATATGTGCTTCGTCACCGCCGGCATGGGCGGCGGCACCGGCACGGGTGCTGCCCCGATCGTCGCCCAGGCAGCCCGCAACAAGGGCATCCTGACCGTCGGCGTGGTCACCAAGCCGTTCCATTTCGAAGGCGGGCGCCGCATGCGCATCGCCGACCAGGGCATTGCCGATCTTCAGAAATCGGTCGATACCCTGATCGTCATCCCGAACCAGAACCTCTTCCGTATCGCCAACGACAAGACGACCTTCGCGGACGCCTTCGCCATGGCCGACCAGGTCCTCTATTCGGGCGTGGCCTGCATCACCGACCTCATGGTCAAGGAAGGGCTGATCAACCTCGACTTCGCCGACGTCCGCTCCGTCATGCGTGAGATGGGTCGCGCCATGATGGGCACGGGCGAGGCTTCCGGCGAGGGCCGCGCCATGGCCGCTGCGGAAGCCGCTATCGCCAACCCGCTGCTCGACGAGACCTCGATGAAGGGCGCGCAAGGCCTGCTCATTTCCATCACCGGCGGTCGCGATCTCACCCTCTTCGAGGTCGATGAAGCCGCGACGCGCATCCGCGAGGAAGTGGACCCGGATGCCAACATCATTCTCGGCGCCACATTCGACGAGGAACTCGAAGGCCTGATCCGCGTCTCGGTCGTCGCAACCGGTATCGACCGTGGCGTGGCGGAGGTCTCTGGTCGCTCGGCCGACTTTCGTCCGGTAGCGCCGAAGCCAATCGTTCGCCCGTCCGCCGCCGTATCGATTCAGCCGCAGCAGCCGGTGGCCCAACAGCCTGCGCCGCAGCCGCAGGTGATGCAGCAGGTCGCGCCGCAGCCGGTCCAGCCGGTCGACCAGGTCGCGTTTGCAATCCGCGAGGCGGAAATGGAGCGGGAGCTCGACATCGCCACCCGCGCCGAGATCGCAGCACCCAGCCAGCAGCCGCAGGAAGAGTTTCGTCCGCAAAGCAAGCTCTTTGCCGGGAACGCTCCGGTGGAAGCCGCTCCCGTAATGCGTCAGGCTGCGCCGGCACAGCGGCCGGCAGAAGTGCCGGTGCAGGCTCAGGCGACGCCGCAGCCCATGCGCCAGGAACCGGCGGCCGTGGTGCGCCAGCATGCCGAACCGGTTCGCATGCCGAAGGTCGAGGACTTCCCGCCGGTCGTAAAAGCCGAGATGGAACATCGCACCCAGCCGGCCCCGCTGCAGGAAGAACGCGGTCCGATGGGCCTGCTCAACCGGATCACCAGCTCGCTCGGTCTGCGCGAAAGGGATAGCAACCAAAGCGTGTCGGCCGACATGACGGCTTCGGCGCCGAGTGCAGCATCGCAACAGCGCCGGCCGCTTTCGCCGGAAGCGAGCCTTTATGCGCCGCGGCGCGGCCAGCTTGACGATCACGGTCGCGTCACGCCGCAGATGCGCTCCCACGACGACGATCAGCTCGAGATCCCGGCGTTCCTGCGCCGCCAATCGAACTGATTCGAACGACGTTCCTTCCCTTGCCGATGCCCGGGCCACAGCCCGGGCATTTTCAGTTCTGCGTTGTTATTCAGCGGATTATGCATTCTGTTGCGCGCATTTGAATTGCGTAACAAAGCGAAACGAACAGTGATTTGGAATGGTGCCTCCGAAATCTTATTTTCACCCTCGACTAGGGGGCGCATGCGATTCGATCGGGCGCTGTTGGTTCGAGAAGGTTTCGGGGGCGTGTGTCGGTCGGAAGGTTCATGCTGGATGTGGCCGCACCCTACAAGAATTTGGTCTGTTGGCCGTTGATCGAAAGTGACGACGAGAATGGGAATTGAACTGCTCGGGTTTCAAACGACGATTGCAAGCCCGGTAACGCTCAAGGGAATTGGAGTACACTCCGGCGCCGAGGTGGAGATCACCTTCCATCCGGCCGAGGCCGATGCTGGCATCGTCTTTCAGCGCGCTCTTGCGGGGGAGCACGTCAGCGAATACAGGGCCGTTTCGTCGCAGGTTGGCAACACGGATCTTTGCACCGTTCTCGGCTTTTCGCCGGCAACGTCCATTGCAACTATCGAACATGTCATGGCGGCGGTCTATGCGCTCGGCCTCGATAACCTGTTGATTGAAGTCCACGGCGCGGAAATGCCGATCATGGACGGCAGTTCGGAGCCTTTCATCGAAGCCATCGAGCAGGCAGGCATTCGGGCGCTCGCGGTGAAGCGCCGTTACATCCGCATCCTGAAGCCGGTGCGCGTCGAATCGGGAGCCTCCTGGTCGGAGTTCACGCCCTATGACGGCATGCGCTTCGAGGTCGAGATCGATTTCGATTGCCCGCTGATCGGCCGGCAGGCCTGGAAGGGCGACATCACCCCGGCCGTCTTCAAGCGTGAACTGTCCCGCGCGCGCACCTTCGGCTTCATGCGCGATGTCGAGCGTCTTTGGGCCGGCGGCTTCGCTCTTGGCTCGTCGCTGGAAAACTCCGTCGTCATCTCGGACGACCACACCGTCATCAATGTCGAAGGACTTCGCTATGCGGACGAATTCGTCCGCCACAAGACCCTTGATGCGGTGGGCGACCTTTCGCTCGCGGGCGCACCGTTTCTCGGGTGCTACCGCTCCTATCGCGGCGGCCACAAGATGAACGCCAATGCGCTGAAGGCGTTGCTCAACGATCCCACCGCCTATGAAGTCGTGGAAACGGCGACGCAGCGTCAGCGCACCCGTTCGCGGGACATGGTCGCGGTCGCGGCGACCGGTTTCGCGCCCTGGTCCGCATGACGAAACCAACTCACTTGCTTCTCCAGTCGCCGGCCGAAAGGCCGGCATTTTCTTTGTCGCTTCTACCGCAAACGGCAGTTCGGCAGCCGCCTTCTGCATATGAAAAGACGTATGGGCCCTGTGGAGCGCCACAAATTTGCATGAATTGCCGATCATGACGTTGCGGTCCTGAGGCAACTTGCTCTAAAACGCGCAAGTCTGGCGGGTGCCGACCGCAACTGCATGATTCCTTAATTCGGAATCGATTTAAAATCATGCAGCAACTTAAAGTGCTACAGCGATCTTTGCGCGTCTGATGAACGCGCGGCGCTGTAGGGGGTGAAACGGGAATATCCGATGGTCCTTGCAGTTTCTGTTGACATGAGAAAAACCGCGCGCATCGTCGCCGTCGTCCTTGCGACCGCCGCGGGCAGCAGCCTGATCACCGCCTGCCAGAACGACCCGGATATCGATATCACCAAGCTTACCGCCGAGACGGATCCGCCGGACGTGCTTTACAACCAGGGTCTCGCCAACCTCAATGCCGGCAAGACCACGGAAGCGGCGCGCAAGTTCGAGGCGATCGACCGGCAGCATCCCTTCTCTGAATACGCGCGCAAGGCGCTGGTGATGAATGCCTTCGTTTCCTACCGCAATGGTCAGTACCAGGAGGCGATCAACGCCACCAACCGCTACTTGAACCTCTATCCGCAGTCGGAAGACGCGGCTTATGCGCAATATATCCAGGGTCTCGCTTATACGAAGCAGATCCCGGCGGTGACGCAGGACCAGAAGCCGGCCACGAGAGCGATCGAGGCAATGCAGGCGGTCGTCGACAAGTACCCCGATTCCGAATATGTGGACGATGCGCAGGCGAAGATCCGTTTTGCCCGCGACCAGTTGGCCGGCAAGGAGATGCAGGTCGGCCGTTATTATCTGGAGCGCAAGGAATATCTCGCCGCCATTTCGCGTTTCCGCGTCGTCGTCGAGCAATATTCCAATACCAATCAGGTCGAAGAGGCTTTGGCGCGCCTGGTCGAGGCCTATTACGCCATGGGCGTAACCACCGAGGCCCAGACGGCGGCGGCGGTTCTCGGACACAACTACCCCGACAGCAAGTGGTATGCGGATTCCTACAAGCTGCTGCAGTCGGGCGGTCTCGAACCGCGCGAAAGCGGCACGTCCTGGATCGCGCGCGCCGGCAAGAAGCTCATCGGTGCCTGATTGCTTCGGCACCTGACCTTTGTTTTTACGCAATTCCGAACGCAAAACCGCTACGCACTTTTGCTGGAACTGCTCAAGGAAGATCTGAAACCGGATGCTCGCGCAGCTCTCGATCCGCGATATCGTCCTGATCGAACGGCTTGATCTGAATTTCGACGCCGGGCTCTCGGTGCTGACCGGCGAAACCGGTGCGGGCAAATCCATCCTTCTCGACAGCCTGTCCCTGGCGCTCGGCGGCCGCGGTGACGGCTCGCTCGTGCGCCACGGCGAGGACAAGGGACAGGTGACGGCCGTCTTCGACCTGCCGGCGGGCCACGCTGCGCGCTTGCTCTTGCGTGAAAACGGCATTGACGACGACGGCGACCTCATCTTTCGCCGCGTGCAATCGTCGGACGGCCGCACCAAGGCCTTCATCAACGACCAGCCGGTCAGCGTGCAATTGATGCGCCAAGCGGGCCAGATGCTCGTGGAAATTCACGGCCAGCACGACGACCGGGCGCTCGTCGACATTGATGCGCATCGCACCCTGCTCGACGCCTTCGGCGGCACGAGCGAGGCGGCGGAGGAGGTTGCGGACTTCTATCGCGCCTGGAAAGATGCCGAACGCAGTCTCCGTAAGCACCGCGAAAAGGTAGAGGCGGCAGCGCGCGAGGCCGATTATTTGCGCTCCTCGGTGGAGGAACTCGAAGCGCTTTCGCCGCGCGACGGCGAAGAGGAAGAGCTGGCGGACGCCCGGGCGCGGATGATGAAGGTCGAGCGCATCGCCGGTGACATCAGCGAGGCCTCCGATTTCCTGAACGGCAATGCGTCGCCGGTGCCGCTGATTGCCTCGCTCGTCCGGCGACTCGAGCGCAAAAGCCATGAGGCTCCGGGGCTGCTCGAGGAAACTGTCGAACTTTTGGACGGCGCGCTCAACCAGCTTGCCGACGCGCAGATGGCGGTGGAGCGGGCGCTGCGGAACACTGAATTCGACCCGAAGGAGCTGGAACGCGTCGAGGAACGGCTTTTCGCGCTCCGGGCGGCCAGTCGCAAATATTCGGTGCCCGTTACGGAACTGCCGGCACTTGCCGCGCGGATGATCGCCGAACTCGCCGATCTCGACGCGGGTGAGGAGAAGCTGAAGCAGCTCGAGGCGCAAGTGGCGGAGGCGAGGGCAA
>JAPSJG010000166.1 GCA_031178305.1 Sinorhizobium sp. | reverse complement strand
AGACAAGCTGCGGCACCTGCAGTAGAAGCCATCGCCCAAGCGGCAAAGCGCGGCAGCCGTTTCCTGGCGCATGGCAGGCTCCGCCTATTGCATGCGATCCGCTCGTCCGCCCTCATGGCCAGCCATCGTCGAAGCGCATGATGGGGACGCCCGCGACAGGACTGCGGGTCGCGAAAATGCCCCCTGCCGGGCTGTCCTCCGCGATACCCGCCGGACGCAATGATGTGACGAAAAGTGTCCTGAGCCCCGGCCCTGCAAAGCAGGGCATCGTCGGCGCCGGGACCGGGAACGGGTGGGCCTCGATCAGCCGGCCCTCGGGATCGAAGCGATTGAGCACGCCGGCAGAGACGCCGGCACTCCAGTAGTTGCCTTCGACGTCTATCGCCGCGCCGTCTGGCCGGCCGCTGCCGTCATCGAGCGTGGCGAGCCGCCGACGCCCCGACATTGCACCCGTCTGAGGGTCAAATTGCCAGCGATCGATCCAAGGCCCGCGGGAATCGGAGTGGAACAGGACAGACCCGTCGGCGCTCCAGGCAAGACCGTTCGAGCAGATCACGTCCGGCACCTTGCGCTCAACGGTTCCCTCCGTCGACACGCGATAGAGGGAAGCGACGGGACCTCGGTCGGCAACGACGTCATGCATAGTGCCAACCCAAAAGGCGCCATCCGGCCCCACCTTGCCGTCATTCAGGCGAGTGTCCGGCCTTTCCGCCTCGATCGCGGCGATCTGGCGGACGATCGTACCGCTCTCGGGATCAAACAGTACGACGCGATCGATTTGCGCCAGGACGAGGCGCCCGGACTGCGCCAGACCGAGACTGCAGGCGCCGTTCTCGACGCTCCATTCGACATGATCGGCGCCGGCAAGGTCGACCCGATGAACCGTGCCGCGGCCGATATCGACGAAGAACAGGCAGTTGCGGCGGTCGTCATAGACCAAGCTCTCGGCCACCTGACAACGCAGGTCGTACACGCATTCGAAAGTCAGGTCGTAAGACATGTTCTCCACCTCTCCCGCGTATCAGTTGGTCCGCGTGTGTCGACATCAGCCATTGGCAAAGCCCCGGCTTGCAAGCCCTTTTCGGTATTCGTCTCTCCTAGCATCGCCCTTGCGCTTTCTCAACTTGTAACTTAAACATACAGGAAACTTGCAAGGGAGATTTCCATGAAGACCGCCCTCGTAGAAGTGGCCGACCTCGGCGCGTCCGTCCTCTCTGTGCCGCCATTGGCGCGCGATGCGCGGGGAGAACCGAGCACCGCCGAAAACCGCAGGCAGGTGGGTTGGCTGCGCTCGGGCGGTGTCACAACCTATCTCTATGGCGGCAATGCCAATCTCTACAATTTCAGCAGCACGGGTTTTGCCCGCCTTCTCGACGTGCTCGAGGAGATCGCCCCCGCGGACGGCTGGATGATCCCGTCGATCGGCGCCGATTTCGGCAAGGCCATGGATCAGGCGGCCATTCTGCGAGAGCGCGCCTTTCCGACGGCGATGCTGCTGCCGCTCGGCTTTCCGGCGACGCCTTCGGGCGTCGCTACCGGCCTTGTGAAGCTCGCCGATGCCGCCCGCCGGCCGCTGATCGCCTATATCAAGAATGGCGGCTTTCTCCATGCACAGGACGTCGCCCGCCTCTTCCGCGACGGCGCGATCGCGGCCGTGAAATACGCGGTCGTGCGCCCGGAGCCGAAGAACGATCCCTACCTTGCCGCCATCCTCGATGCCGTCGGTTCCGGCGAGCGGATCGTCAGCGGGATTGGAGAGCGCCCGGCGATCGACCATCTGGAAATGGGTCTTGCCGGCTTCACCTCCGGCTCGGTCTGCATTGCCCCTCACCTGTCGACGGCGATCCTCAAGGCCTGCCGCGAAGGTCGGTTTGCCGACGCACGAGCCATTCGCGAGGATTTCCTACCGCTCGAGGACCTGCGGGATACGCACTCGCCGATCGGCGTCCTGCATGAGGCGGTGCGGCTTGCGGCCATTTGCGAGACGGGTGCGATCGGGGAATTCCTCTCCAATCTCGAAGGCGCCGAACGGCTCGATGCCATCGCCAAAGCCGCACGGGCGCTGAAGGCAAGGAGCGAAGCGGCGGGCGCGACCGGATCGCTTGTGGTGAATGGCTGACATGACGCTAGGCTCAACCCCCTCCTGCCTGCCGGCCATCCTTCCGTTGAATTACCTATTGATCGCCATAGGAGCTGGTGATGCGGGCGCGGGACTCCGTCAGGTGATAGCGCATGTAGAGGCGCGCGAGATCGGCGTTCTGGCTGGCGATGGCCGCGAAGATCTTGCGATGCTCCTCGAGCACACGGCGCCGCCGATCGTCCGAGCCGTGTCGCGTGAGGCCGAGCGCCATGCGCATCGAGCCGCTCAGGATGTCGCGCAACTCCTCGAGCAGACGCGGGAAAAGCTCGTTGCCCGCCGCCCTCGCGACGGCGAGATGAAAGGCGAAATCCTCCTCCCAGCCGGACTCACCGCGCGAAAAGGCGGTTTCGAGCGCCGACAGCGCCTCGCTGATCTGGTTGAGTTGCGCCTTGGTGCGCCGCATCGCGGCCAGCGCCGCAGATTCCGCCTCGAGCACCAGTCGCGGCTCGAAGGCGCGAAGATAGCTCGCAATATCCTCGGACGCCGCGAAATCGGTGAGCTTGCTCGACGGGCGCGATTTCACGAAGGTGCCGATGCCCTGGCGCGAGACGACAAGGCCATCCGCCTGCAGCCGCATCAGCGCCTCTCTCACCACCGGCCGCGAAACCTGGAAATCACGGCAGATGCGGGCCTCCGAGGGCAGTTTTGCGCCCTCGACAAGTTGGCCGCTGGTGATCTGCTCAAGGATCTGGCCGTAAAGAACGTCGGCAAGGCGTTCGCGCCGCGCCGGCTTCAACTTCAACATTACATCTTTCAAGCGCTTGTCTCGCCTGTCATTTTTCTGAACAGGATTAGCTTAGCCGAGCCGATGCGGAATGCAAAGGAGGTCGCCAATGGCCAAACGCAAGTCTCCAGAAGATCTTAGAAGCTTTCGCTGGTTCGGCGCCAAGGACCTGCGTTCCTTCGGCCACCGCTCCCGGCTCTATCAGATGGGCTACGACGAGCGGGAAATCGCCGGCAAGCCTGTCATCGCGGTTATCAACACCTGGAGTGACATCAACCCCTGCCACGCGCATCTGCGCGCGCGGGCCGAGGAGGTCAAGCGCGGCGTCTGGCAGGCCGGCGGCTTTCCAGTCGAGCTGCCGGCCATGTCGCTCGCCGAAACCTATGTGAAGCCGACAACGATGCTCTACCGCAACTTCCTCGCCATGGAAGTGGAAGAGCTGATCCGCTCGCACCCGATCGACGGTGTGGTGCTGCTCGCCGGCTGCGACAAGACCACGCCGGCGACCATCATGGGCGCGATCGAGGTCGACCTGCCGACGATCTTCGTGCCGGCCGGGCCGATGCTGCGCGGCAATTATCGCGGCCAGGCGCTCGGTTCCGGCTCCGACGTCTGGAAATACTGGGCGGACAAGGAGGCGGGGCTGATCTCCGAGCTGCAATGGAGCGAGATGGAGCGCGGCATCGCCCGCTCCTTCGGCACCTGCATGACCATGGGCACCGCCTCGACCATGACGGCGCTTGCCGACACGCTGGGCCTCTGTCTCCCCGGCGCCTCCACCATACCGGCGGCCGATGCCGGCCATTCGCGAATGACGGCGCTTTCCGGCGCCCGCGTCGTCGAAATGGTGTTCGAAGATCTGAAGCCCTCCGACATCCTCACCGCCAAGGCCTTCGAGAACGCGCTTCTCGTACACATGGCGATGGCCGGCTCGACCAATGCGATGATCCACCTGATTGCAATGGCACGGCGCTGCGGTGTGCCTCTGACGCTTGATGACTTCGACCGCGTGTCTGAGAAGGTGCCGGTGCTCTGCAACATCCGCCCGACGGGGGCGTTCCTGATGGAGGATTTCCATTATGCCGGCGGTTTGCTTGCGCTCTGGAAGCGCCTGCAGGCGCTGCTTCATCTCGATGAGCGGAATGTCATCGGCACGATAGGCGAGGCGATAACGCACGCCGAGGTTCACCTGCCGGAGGTTATCCGTCCGCTCGACAATCCGGTTGCCCCGCGCGGCGGCACGGCGATCCTCAAGGGCAATCTCGCACCGGACGGTTGCGTCATGAAGCCCGCCGCCGCCGACCTAGCGCTCCTCAAGCATCGCGGGCCGGCCCTTGTCTTCGACGATTACGACTCGATGATGCGGGCGGTGAACGACGAGGATCTCGACGTTACCGCCGCCACTGTGCTCATCCTACGCAATGCCGGGCCGGTCGGCGGGCCGGGTATGCCCGAATGGGGCATGTTGCCGATCCCGAAGAAACTGCTCAGGCAAGGCGTGCGCGACATGGTGCGCATCTCCGACGCCCGCATGAGCGGCACCAGCTATGGCGCCTGCATCCTGCACGTGGCTCCGGAGGCTTATGTCGGCGGGCCGCTCGCCGCAGTGCGCAACGGCGACATCATCGCACTCGACGTCGCCAAGCGCTCGATCACGCTAGAGGTCGATGCGGCGGAGATCGAGCGCAGGCTCGCCGCATGGCGGCCGCCCGCGCGCGACTATTCGCGCGGCTATCTGAAGATGCATGCCGAGCACATTCAGCAGGCGCCGGACGGCTGCGACTTCACCTTCCTGCAGTCGCCCCACAAACTGCCGGAGCCCGAGATCCATTGAGGATGAGGCCGATCGGATTCAATCTTTGTTGGTAATTTCCCGTTAGCATTTCGGACCAATGGTCGCGACGGCAGCGAACGCTGCAGACGACAGTTGTTCTTCGCGTAACGGGTCCCCATGCGTTCATCAGCCACGCCAGCCGTCTTCCTCACCTGCTTGATCCTGGCAGGCTGTGCATCCAGTTCCAGCCCCGAGAGCGTGCTTTCGCCGCGGCCGTCGAGGGAAACCACCAGTTCCGTTGTCCGACCGGCCACGCCTGCCCTCAGCGTGCCCGCCCCTGTTCCCTCCGCAGCCGTAGGTCCGGCGGCAGCAACGGCCGAGCCGCAAGAGGCGCTTGCCTGGGCCGGCCCGGCTCCGGATTCTCAGGCCTTCGCACCCATGGAGCGGGAGGCCGGCATGCCGTTGCCGATCGCGCGGCCCGTCGCGTTCATTGTCCCGGAAAATCCCGCGGCCAACCCGGCACCACGCGCGCGCTCGCTCGTCTATAATCAGCGGTTCCGCGATGCCAAGCCGATCAACTTCGGCAAAAGATCGCCGCGAAAGCTTGCCGTCCACGGCGTCGATGTTTCGCGCTGGCAGGGCGAGATCGACTGGTCGAAGCTTCGAAGCCAGGGCGCGAACTTCGCCTATATCAAGGCGACCGATGGCGGCGACCATCTCGACCCAATGTTCAAGAAGAACTGGCGTCGAGCGCAGGCGGCTGGCCTGAGGCGTGGTGCCTATCACTTCTTCTACTGGTGCCGGACGGCAGGCGAGCAGGCCGACTGGTTCATCCGCAACGTGCCGCGCGAGGCCGATGCCCTGCCGCCGGTCATCGACGTCGAATACAATGGTGAATCGAGCTGCAAGCGACGCCTCTCGCCGGCGCGGGTACGGGAGAAGATGCAGGTCTTCATGGACAAGCTCGAGCGGCATTACGGGCAGCGGCCGATCATCTACACCGCTCCGGATTTCTATCGCGACAATCTCGAGGGCGCCTTCCCCGATTATCCCTTCTGGCTGCGCTCGGTGGCCGCCCATCCCTCTAAGGTCTATCCCGGCCGCAAGTGGATTTTCTGGCAATATTCCGGCTCCGGCCTGTCGCACGGCGTCGACGGCAGGATCGACCTCAATGTCTTCCACGGCAGCGAAGAGGGCTGGCACGCCTGGGTGGCGGCGCGAACCACCTGAACGGCTGCCGCCGGCCGCTCGGAACAACCCTTGCCCTGCGTCGTGCGTTGCCTCTACCCCGCACGCGCTGCCGGCCCCGCGCTTCAAACAATCATGATCCTGGATTGAATTAAGTCGGCGCAGGATCATATACGTGGCCGCCTCCGCGACCGAAAGCGGTGCGAACCGGCGCACGCTCCGCTTATCCGCAAACGAGATTTCGCATGCCGTTTTCGACCTTCCTCGTCAGAAACTACCGATGGCTCGCAGGCGGGTTCCTGCTCTGCTTTTTCTCCTCCTTCGGGCAGACCTTCTTCATCTCGCTCTCCGCAGGCGACATCCGGCGGGAATACGGCCTCAGCCATGGCGCCTTCGGCACGCTTTACATGGTCGCCACCCTCCTGAGCGCGCTCACGCTTCCCCAACTCGGGCGGATCGTCGACCACGTCCGGACCTGCATTGTCCTCCTCATGACCCTGCCCGTCCTGGCGATCGCGACGATCTCAATGGGGTTTGCGTCCGATTGGGTTTGGCTCCTTGCCACGGTCTACCTGCTGCGGCTGTTCGGACAAGGCATGATGACGCATAACGCGATGACGGCCATGGGCCGCTGGTTCTCCGCCCAGCGCGGACGCGCGGTATCACTCGCAAGCCTTGGGAACCAAGCGGGCGAGGCGCTGTTTCCGCTCGCCTTCGTCGCGCTGGCGCCCCTAGTTGGCTGGCGCAACACCTGGCTTCTCTCGGCCGCCGCCATTCTCCTCATAGGGCTCCCGGCCATCTATTTCCTCTTGCGGGTCGAACGAACGCCGAACGCCAGCGACGGTCCGGAACGCAGGTCCGCAGCGCGCGACTGGACACGCTCGGAGGTCCTGCGTGATCCCACCTTCTGGCTGGCGCTCTCGGGTGTACTCGCGCCGGGCTTCATCGCGACGACCATCTTCTTCCACCAGGTCTACCTCGTGGAATTGCGCCAATGGTCGATCGAGGTCTTCGCAAGCGCGTTCATCGTCTCGTCATCGATGACCGTCGTCTCTTCCCTCATGACCGGCTATCTGGTCGACCGCTACTCGGCCGTCGACATCCTCCCCTTCTATCTCGTGCCGCTCTCCGCTGCATGTTTCGTCCTGGCCTTCGTGGGCGCGCAATGGAGCGCCTTCGTCTTCATGGCGCTGCTCGGCGTATCGCTCGGTTCTTCGACGACGCTGTTCGGGGCGTTATGGCCGGAGATCTACGGCGTCAAGCATCTCGGAAGCATTCGGGCCATCATCGTCGCGCTGATGGTCTTCGGCACGGCCATGGGACCGGGGCTCACAGGATTTCTCATCGATGCGGGTGTGCCCTATCCGTGGCAGATCGCGGCCATGGGTATCTATTGCCTGCTCGGCGTCCTGCTCATGAACACGGTCAGGACCGAAGTTCGGGCTAGAAATGCCCTGCCGTCGCCGGAGGTTGCATAGACGGTGCCCACCCGGTGCTGTTGCGGCCGTAGATATCGCCGGGCCGGTTGCGGTAAGATAGCGTCATGTCGCGACTGCTGATCATCATCGGCCTCGTTATCGTCGCCGTCGGGCTCCTCTGGCCGTGGCTCACGCGCATCGGCCTTGGGCGGCTCCCCGGCGACATCATGATAGAGCGCGGGAATTTCACCCTATATATCCCGATCACCACCGGGCTTCTCCTCAGCGTTCTGCTCTCCGTCATCCTCTGGCTGGTCAATCGCTAGATTGTTTTCCGACTCGGGCGGCGGCAGCGAGGACGACGAATATGTGAGCACGCCCACTCAAAGCGGCGGCTCTTGATTGCCTAAGGTGTTGAACTACATCCGTAATCTCCTCATGCACGCAGGCCTTCGTCGCCTGCAGCGCGAGATACCGCAGAAGTGAACGCGATCTTGTATCCATGTTGCTCGGAGGAGGATGTGGCTATGAGAAATCCATCCGACGTGCCTCAAGAACTGAGGGATGCGGCCCTTCAATATGCCGTTGGCGTCAGTCAGGTACAG
>JAPSJG010000165.1 GCA_031178305.1 Sinorhizobium sp. | reverse complement strand
TCGAAACCTCGCCGATATCCTCGAAGCCGCAGATGATCGTGTGGCCTTCCTCGTCAGTCTCGACATCGTCGGCGCCCGCTTCGATCGCCGCTTCCATCACCTTGTCGGCGTCGCCGGCCGCAAGTTTGTAGGTGATTTCGCCGATGCGGTCGAAGGAGAAGGAAACCGAGCCGGTTTCACCGAGGGCGCCGCCGGACTTGGTGAAGATCGAGCGGACATTGGAGGCAGTGCGGTTGCGGTTGTCGGTCAGCGCCTCCACGATAACGGCGACGCCACCCGGGCCGTAACCTTCGTAGCGGACTTCCTCATAGTTCTCCGCGTCGCCGCCGGACGCCTTCTTGATCGCACGCTCGATATTGTCCTTCGGCATCGACTGCGCCTTGGCATTCTGGATCGCCAGTCGCAGACGCGGGTTCATGGCAGCGTCGGGCAGGCCGGTCTTTGCGGCGACGGTGATTTCGCGCGCGAGCTTGGAAAACATTTTGGAGCGCACCGCATCCTGACGGCCCTTGCGGTGCATGATGTTCTTGAACTGTGAATGGCCAGCCATGGCGCCCTCTGCATGCAATGGTTTCGTTGGATGGGGCGCCTTATAGTTTCATCGCGGCGTTCCGTCCAGCAGGGGACCCTGTCTTTTCCATGAGGCGAGACCGGTGTCGATGGACCTCAAACACCCTGCAGGACATAGATCAGCGGCTTCGTCGGCAAGGATCGAAGCGAGACCTTGACGGTTGGACCAGCAGCAAAGCTCTTGTCGTAATCGTCGTCGAACATCGCCAGAAAGTCGTTGATCAGGGGTCGCCGGTGCATCGGCAGAATGAGTGCCGAGCGCAGTCTCGAAACGACGCGGCTCATGCTCTCCGACCCCATGGTCAGGCCACCGTCGACCGGCACCATCAGCACATCGAGCCGGCCGATCGCGCGATAATGGCTGTCGTCGAGCTCGTAATGCAGATGCCCGAGATGGCCGATGCAGAGGCCTGCGACCTCAAAGATGAAGATCGAATTGCCATTCGGCTCCATGCCCCCGAAGCCGGAGCGAATATCCGTCACCACATTGCGGATATAGGTGTCGCCGACGACGAGGTCGTGGTCGGCCGGCTCGCCGTTCTCGCCCCAGCCATGCAGCACGTGGCGGATCGCCGGGTCCGGCGCAAGCGTATAGTGGCTCGAATGGGCCTTGTTCATCGTAACGACTGTCGGCGGCATCGCCGTGCGGAACCACCCATTGTAATCCGTCGCGATGGAAACGCCGCCGGGTGTTTCAATCAGAAAGGTCGAATGTCCGAGAAAGGTGATACTTACCTCCCCGGCGGTCACCGCGGCGGGACTGACCGGGGGGTCGGCGAAGCTGACGAATGTCGCCGAAGGCGCGGCTTGCGCGATCGCCTGGCACTGGCTGACGGCCGCGGGCGACTGTTGTGCATGAGCCGCTTGCAGCCAAAACGCATGGACAAGCCAGATGGCGGCGAGTGCATAGGCAAGGTATCGCAGCAGCAGCATGCTTAACCCCTCACGTTTTCAGCGGGAGGCAGCATCGTTCAAGGTCGCGGCGCCGTCCAGCGCCAAGCGGCGGCCGGCCGCTCACAATCGCGTCATCGCCAGCGTCCGGATCATTCCCCCGGCGCGGCCGCTGCCTCCGCCGTCGGCACGCGTTTCTTGCGCATCGAACGTAGGGCCACATAGAAGACCGGCGTCAGGAACAGGCCGAGGAAGGTGACCCCGAGCATGCCGGAGAAGACCGCCGTGCCAAGCGACTGGCGCATTTCGGCACCGGGTCCGGTAGCGATCACCAGCGGCACGACGCCGAGGATGAAGGCGAAGGCCGTCATCAGGATCGGCCGCAGGCGAAGCCGGCTCGCCTCGATCGCCGCCTCGATCGGTGTCTCGCCCACCTCCTCCCCCTGTCGCGCGAATTCGACGATCAGGATTGCATTCTTCGCCGCAAGGCCGATCAACACGATGAGGCCGATCTGGGTCAGCACGTTGTTGTCCATTCCGCTGAGGAAGACGCCGATAAGAGCGGCAAGGACGGCAAGCGGCACGATCAAGATGATGGCAAGCGGCAGGACCCAGCTCTCGTATTGCGCCGCGAGCGCCAGGAAGACGAAGATCACCGAAAGCGCGAAGATGAAGACCGCGGTGTTGCCGGTCTGGCGCTCCTGAAAAGCAAGTTCGGTCCATTCAAAGGTGGTGCCCTGCGGCAGGATCTGGGTGGCAAGTGCCTCCATCTTGTCGAGTGCGGTGCCGGTCGAGACACCCGGTGCCGAATTGCCTTGGACGGGGACGGAAACATACATGTTGTAGCGCTGGACGAGCGCAGGCCCGCTCGTGTCACGGATCTCGACGAGCGTTCCGAGCGGCACCAGCGCACCGGAGGCGGAACGCACCTTCAGGGCAAGGATGTCGTCGCGCTCCATCCGGTATTGCTGGTCGGCCTGGGCGCGAACCTGGTAGACACGACCAAACGCGTTGAAATCGTTGACATAGGATGCGCCGAGGTTGATCGACAGCGTCTCAAAGATGTTCGGTATCGGCACGTTTAGCGCCCGCGCCTTGTCGCGGTCGATTGCCAGAAAGAACTGCGGGCTCGAGGCCGAGAAGGTCGTGAAGACGCCCGTCAGACCCTCGGTCTGGTTAGCGGCGCCCATCATTTGGTGGGCGAGTGCCAGCGCGCGTCGCATATCGGGGCTCTGGCGGTCCATGATCTGCATCTTGAAGCCGCCCGAGTTGCCGATACCTCGCACGGAGGGCGGCGGCACGGCGATGATGAAGGCCTCCTGAATGCCCTGCATCGCGCCGAAGATCTGGCCGATGATCTGGTCCGCGCTCTGCCGCTGTTCGAGACGCTCCTCGAAACTGTCGAAGGGTGTGAAGATCACGCCGGAATTGGAAGCATTGGTGAAGGTCGCCCCGTTGAACCCGGCAAAGGCGACCGCATCCCTCACACCCGGAACCTCGCGTACCATCGTCGATGCGCGCTGGACGACGGCATCGGTGCGCTCGAGCGAAGCCCCTTCGGGAAGCTGGATGACGACGATCGCATAGCCCTGGTCCATGGTCGGAATGAAGCCGCGCGGAACCGCTTGCGCCATGTACCATGTGGCGCCAAGCAGGCCTATGAAGACGATGAGGGAAGCGGCAATTGCGAGCCCTGTACCGACCAAGCGGCGCACCACCCAGGCATAGCCGTCGGCCATGCGGTCGAAGCCGGCATTGAAGCCGTTGGCGAGCCCGCGACCGAATCGGGTCAGCGGATTGCGGCGCTCATGCGCGTGATCCTCGTGCGGGCGCAGGAGAATGGCCGCAAGCGCCGGCGACAATGTCAGCGAATTGAACGCGGAGATCACGGTCGCAACCGCGATGGTCACGGCGAACTGCAAATAGAACTGGCCGGCAATGCCCGGTATGAAGGCGGTCGGCACGAAAACAGCCGTCAGCACCAGCGAGATCGCGATAACCGCCGCGCCCACCTCGTCCATCGTCACATGCGCCGCCTCCCGCGGCGTCATGCCCCTTGCGAGATTGCGCTCGACATTCTCGACCACGACGATCGCATCGTCGACGACGATGCCGATCGCCAACACCAGACCGAAGAGCGTCAGCATGTTCAGCGAAAAGCCGAAGGCGTAAAGCAGTGCAAAGGTGCCGATCAGCGACACGGGGATGGCGACGATCGGAATGATCGCCGTACGCCAGGACTGAAGGAACACGACAACCACCAGCGCGACGAGGATGACTGCCTCGCCGATGGTCTTGTACACCTCGTCGATCGATTCGGAGATGAATTCCGTCGGGTTGTAGATGATCCGGTATTCGAGGCCTTCCGGGAAATCCCGCGCAAGGTCTGCCATCGTCGCCTCTATCGCGTCGGCTGCGGCGAGCGCATTCGTGCCGGGTCGCGAGAAGATGCCAAGCGCGACGGCTGGGCTGCCGTTCAGATAGCTGTTGGTGACGTATTCGCGGGCGCCGAGCTCGACACGGGCGACGTCCTGCAATTGCACCAGCCTGCCGTCCTCCGCCGCCTTGACGATCACGTAGCGGAACTGCCGAGCGTCGCTGAAGCGCCCATCGGTCGTCACCGTGTATTGGAAGGCGGCGTCGCCCGACATTGGCGGGCCGCCGATAGCGCCGCCCGAGACCTGGACGTTCTGCTCGCGCAGCGCTTCGACGACGTCGCCGGCGGTCATGGCGTAGGCGGAGAGCTTCTGTGGATCGAGCCAGACGCGGAGCGCGTATTCGCGCTCGCCGAAAAGTATGACGTCGCCGACCCCATCCAGCCGGACGAGGAGGTCGCGGATGCGCGTGCGCGCGTAATTGGAGACATAGAGCTGGTCATAGCGGTCGTTCGGCGACAGGAGATGAATCACCATCATCAGGTCCGGCGAACTCTTGGCGGTGGTGACGCCGATGCGCCGCACTTCCTCCGGCAATCGCGGCTCGGCAATGGCGACGCGGTTCTGCACCAGGACCTGCGCCTGATCGAGATCAGTGCCGAGCTTGAAGGTGATCGTCAGCGCCATCGAGCCGTCGGCGGTCGAATAGGAGGACATGTAGAGCATGTTCTCGACGCCGTTGATCTGCTGCTCAAGCGGTGTCGCAACCGTATTGGCGATAGTCTCGGCATCCGCGCCCGGATAGGAGGCCCTGACGACAATCGTCGGCGGCGCGATTTCCGGATATTGCGCGACCGGAAGCTGGAAATAGGCAATGCCGCCGACGATCAGGAAAACAAGCGACAGCACCGAGGCGAAGATCGGGCGACCGACGAAGAAATGCGCAAATCTCATCGGCGAGCCTCCGCCGCCTGCGCAGCCTCCTGCGGCAGCACGATGAGCTCCGGCTTCACCTTCTCACCGGGACGCACGCGCATGAGCCCATTGACGACGATCGTCTCGTCACCGGTCATGCCGCTGCGGATGACCCGATAGCCGTGCAGCCGCGGTCCGAGGCGCACGGGCTTGACAGAGACACTGCCGTCCCCGTTGACCACATAAACGATCCGCTCGTTCTGGTCGGCGCTGATCGCCTCGTCCGGTATCAGCACTGCCCTGTAGGTATCGGAACCTTCGACCTCCACACGCCCGAAGAGCCCCGGCTGCAGGATGAAGTTCGGATTGGCAAAGCGGGCGCGCAGACGCATCGTGCCCGTCTGCTCGTCGACCCGGTTCTCCGAAAAATCGAGTTTGCCCTCAAACGGCGCCTCGTTTGCATCGGCGATCGTCACCAGCACGGAAAGCGATCCGGCGCCTTCCTGCAATGCGCTTCCCCGCTCGCGCGCGGTCCGTGCATAGGCAAGGACGCGGCGCTCATCGACATCGAAATAGAAGTCGATCGGATCGAGCGAGACGATGGTCGTCAGCACCGTCTCATCCGCCTGGACGAGGTTGCCCGGCGAAAGCAGCCGCCTATCGACGCGGCCGCTGATCGGCGCGGTGATCGTCGTATATTCCAGATCGAGCCTGGCACGCTCGACCGCGGCTTCGGCCCCGCGGACGCTCGCCTGCGCCGCCAGGAGCGCCCTGCGGTCGTCATCGAGCCTGGATACGGAGAGCGTGCCTGTGCCCGCAAGCGATTCCGTCCGCTTGAACTGCGCTTCGGTGAAATCGAGCGTCGACTGCGCCGAGGCGAGCGTCGCTTCCGCTTGTGAAAGCGCCATAGTGAACGGGCGCTGGTCGATCATGAAGAGCTTGTCGCCCTTCTTCACCATCGCACCGTCCGTGAAGAAAACCTGATCGAGATAGCCGCCGACTCGCGCGCGGACGGAAACCTCATCGACCGCCTCGAAGCGGCCGATGAATTCATCGGCGTCGATGACGTCGCGCACCACGGGCTTGGCGACCGTCACCGTCGGCAACTGCGCCTCTTGCGATGCTGCGGGAACCAAGATGAAAAGGGAGATGGAAATGCCGACGATTGCCGGCAGACGCCACTGTCGCAACATGCACGCCCTCCAGGCACTTGACCATCAGGATCGCCCGGCGCGGGTTCAATCTGTTGCCGTGGCGACATTTCAAGCCCGAGGCATTCGCCAGCGGGCAGCACCAGAGCGGCTGGGGAAGTGCATGCGGCCTGCAACCGCACGCGGCTCTGGCTTTCAGATCGACATGGAAACTTGCGAGTAGCGGCCGCTCGACGCGGCTCTGATTTTGGGAGCTAACCTGCCACCATTTGCAACGGCTGTCACTTGAAAAAAGCCCTTTCGAAAGGCCACCCGGATAGCGCCGGAGCTGCCGCTGAGGCGGCAGCTCGTGGAAACGCCCGCGTTTACGACCAGAACTCGGGTATGGTCTCGCCGAGCCGCGGCCCCAGCCGGAGCGGTGCGATCTTGTTGACGAGCCCCGTGCGGTCGGAGATCTCGACCCCGACACCGCAGATGGTCGCGGGGCCGGAGGCCGCCTCGAAGCGGCCCTTCGGCATCTTCGAAATGAAGCGGTTGAGCGGCTCTTCCTTGTCCATGCCGAGCGAGGAATCGTAATCGCCGCACATGCCGGCATCGCTGATATAGCCGGTGCCGCCGTTCAGGATCTGGTGGTCGGCGGTCGGCACATGGGTGTGCGTGCCGACGACAAGGCTGGCGCGACCGTCTACGAAATGTCCGAAGCATTGCTTCTCGCTCGTCGCTTCGGCGTGGAAGTCGAAGACAATCGCATCGGCATGCTCGACAAGCGGGCAGGCTGCGAGGATCGCCTCGGCGCAGGTGAAGGGGTCGTCGAGCTCGGGATGCATGAAAACCCGCCCCATCACATTGGCGACGAGCACGCGGGCGCCGTTTCGGGCGAAATAGAGATTGGAACCGCGCCCCGGCGTGCCGGCCGGATAGTTGGCCGGGCGCAGGAACTGGTCGTGCCGCTCGCAGAAGACCACCGCCTCCTTCTGGTCCCAGACATGGTTGCCAGTCGTCACCACATCGGCGCCGGCATTAATCGTCTCCAGGAAGATTTCCTCGGTAATACCGAAACCGCCCGCGGCATTCTCGCCATTGACGATGACGAAATCGAGCTTCAGATCGCCGACCAGTCCCGGGAGGCGCTCCCAGACTGCCATGCGGCCCGTCCTGCCTACCATATCTCCCAGAAACAAAAGTCGCATGCGGCTCAATCCTGCCTTGATCTTATAGGAGCGGGATGCGGGACCGCTCACTTTATTCCTCGTCCCGCTCAAAAATGCCGAAAACCGCTTTCCGTCAATACGGCGTCAAGCGCCACGTCATGCGGCTCCGCCGGCACTGATGCCACTTCCTGGCAGTCGAATGCAATCCCGATCAGCCGCGGCACATGACCTTTGTTGCGCAAGCGGTCGATCGCCCGGTCGTAGTAGCCGGCGCCGTAGCCGATCCGGTGGCCGGTCGCGTCGAAGGCGGAAAGCGGCACCAGCATGATGTCCGGATCGACTTCCGGCGCATCCGAACCGGGGCCGGTCGTGCCGAAGCCGGTTTCGACCACCGCCACGCCGTCGAGGAGTTCACGGAACACGATCGTCTTCTTGTCCAGGATGACCGGCAAGCAGAGCCGTGCTCCGCGATCCCTTAGCCGCACCATCAGCGGCCGGATGTCGGCTTCCGAGCGGATCGGCCAGAAACCCGAAACAACATGGCCGGGATCGAGCGCGATGATATCGGCCGCGTGATCGGCCATGGCGAGGCTCGCCTCGATGCGAATCTCCGCCGGCATCGCGTCACGGAGCGCGAGGCACTCCCTCCTCAGTGCGGCCTTCAAGTCCTTCGGCGACATCGATCACCCCTTTCCCGGCGAACAGTTTCTCGGGTGACGTAACGTAAGAGACGCACCCGCCGGAACCATGTCACCGTCGCTTTTGCGATATTTCGCGACAATCCTCTACCCCCCGCATGGGTGCTTTGGGTAGTGCACGTCGCCC
>JAPSJG010000164.1 GCA_031178305.1 Sinorhizobium sp. | reverse complement strand
ATATCAATTCAGGGGTGTACCTCAGGGAGGAGGACCGGACATGAGACAGAACCACGCCGTCGTATCGCGTGAGGAATGGCTGCAGGCCCGCAAATCGCTTCTCGCACTTGAAAAGGAACACACGCACCTGCGCGACAGGATCAATGCCGAGCGCCAGGCCCTGCCCTGGGTGAAGCTGGAGAAAACCTACACCTTCAATACGTCGGAGGGCCAGAAAAGCTTGGACGAACTGTTCGACGGGCGCAGCCAGCTTCTTCTTTATCATTTCATGTTCGGTGAAAACTGGCAGGCCGGCTGCCCGAGCTGCTCCTTCCTTGCCGATCACTTCAATGGCACCCTGCCCCATCTCAACCATCACGACGTCACGCTGGTCGCCGCCTCGAATGCTCCCCTCGAGAAGATCGAAGCCTATCGAAAGCGGATGGGTTGGCACTTTCCTTGGGTTTCATCCCACGGCAGCGACTTCAACCGGGATTTCGACGTCTCCTTCACCCCGTCGGAAATGGCGCGCGGCAAGGTCGTCTATAATTTTACCGAAATCGACAGTAAGGACGCGCACGAGGAACTGCCGGGTCTGAGCGCCTTCTGCAAGGATGAGGACGGCACCGTCTATCACACCTATTCCACCTATGCCCGCGGACTGGAGGAACTGGCCAGCACGTTCATGCTGCTCGACCGGGCGCCAAAAGGCCGCAACGAAGGCACGATCATGGACTTCGTCCGCCGGCATGACGAATACGAGGACGAACCGCGCCGCCGGGCTTAGCGAAAGAGAAATTGTGAGTGACATCGCCGCCGGAGGCCCCTCGCGCGCGGCAATGAACGGGAATTGCGTCCTTACATGGGAGGTCTAAATGCATGGAGAGCCTCAGGAAGAACACCGCTGGCTGGAGCAGTTGCTCGGCGAGTGGACGGTGATATCGCAGGATCCCACCGGGGATGCATCATCGGATCAAGACTGGGTGGAAAAGGTTCGCTCTTTGAGCGGCCTTTGGGTCGTCTGCGAGGGGCAAGGCACGATGCCGGACGGAAAGGCCGGCGAGACGTTGATGACGCTCGGTTTCAATCCTGAGACAGGCCGCTACGTCGGCACATGGGTCGGTTCCATGATGACGCATATGTGGGTCTATGACGGCGAACTGGAGGACGCCGGCCGGACGCTTGCTCTCAACTGTGACGGTCCGGATTTCGAGAACCCCGGCAGGACGGCCCGATACCAGGACAGGATAACGCTTATCGACGCAAACCACCGCACGCTCACGGCCCGCGTGCAGAACGAGGACGGAAGCTGGAAGGAGATGATGAGGGCGGACTACCGCCGCCGATAGCCAGGAACGCGATCACGGCAACCATGCCGTTGGCAGAATACCAACAGACCACGGAACACGGGAGGATCGACGATGCATGGCAAATTTGTCTGGTACGAATTGATGACGACGGACACGAAGGCGGCAGAGAGCTTCTACACGAAGGTGGTTGGCTGGAGCGCCCGCGATGCGGGAATGCCGGGAATCGAGTACACGCTGGTTTCCATCGGCGATCATCAGGTGGGAGGCTTGATGACCATGCCGGACGGCGCGCTGGAGATGAAGGTGCCGCCGGCCTGGCTCGGCTATGTGGCGGTTGACGACGTCGACGCCACCGCCTCCCGGCTCACTGCCGAGGGCGGCACCGTTCATCGCGAGCCCGCCGACATACCCGGTGTCGGCCGCTTTGCCATCGTGGCGGATCCGCATGGCGCCGCCTTCGCCCTTTTCAAGGGCACGGGAGAGCCGCCGCCACCGCTCGATCAGATGGCTCCCGGCAATGTCGGCTGGCATGAGCTGATGGCCGGCGACCTCGATACGGCCTTCGATTTCTATTCGAAACTGTTCGGCTGGACCAAGGACCAGGCGATGGACATGGGCGAGATGGGCGTCTACCAGCTCTTTGCCCACGGCGGTCAGGCCATCGGCGGCATGATGACCAAACCAAAGGAGGTGCCCGCCCCCTTCTGGCTCTATTATTTCAACGTCGAGGCGCTCGACGCCGCGATCGATCAGGCCGAATCCGAAGGAGCGCAAATCGTAAACGGTCCGATGGAAGTGCCTGGAGGTGCCTGGATCGTGCAATGCACCGATCCGCAGGGCGCGCTTTTTGCCCTGGTTGCGCCGAAACGGTAAACGTGACGCGGCATAAGGCTCGTGCCCGCGAGCCTTATGCTTTTTCGAACAGCGGCCTATGAGCGCGGGCAGCCGAGCCCCGGTTTCGGCTTGCTTTCTTCATTGCGTTGCACAAAAGTCCTCTCGAATGGCGGGCAAAGGACCCGCCATCGAGGGGAAAACGCTTAAATGTCGATCAAGGCCAGTATCTGCCATCTGACCCACTACCAATATGACCGGCCGGTCAGGCTCTCACCGCAAATCATCAGGTTGAAGCCCGCCGCGCACTCGAAGACGAAGGTCATAAGCCATTCCTTGAAAGTTTCGCCGGCAACGCATTTCGTCAATCTGCAGCAAGATCCCTACGGCAATTATCTCGCCCGCTACGTCTTTCCAGATCCGGTGACGGAGTTGAAGATCGAGGTCGACCTCGTCGCCGACATGACCGTCTACAATCCTTTCGACTTCTTCGTCGAAGAGGAGGCCGAGCATTGGCCGTTCCGCTATTCCGAAGACCTGAGCGAAGATCTCAAGATATATATCACGCCGGAGCCGGTCGGCCCGAAGCTTGCCGCTTTCATGGAGAAGGTCGAGCGCTCGCGCCAGCGCACGGTCGACATGGTCGTCGGTCTCAACATGCGGCTGCAAAGGGAGATCGGTTACGTCATCCGGATGGAGCCGGGGGTGCAGACGCCGGAGGAGACGCTCGGTCTCGCAAAAGGCTCGTGCCGAGATTCAAGCTGGCTGCTTGTGCAGATTCTCCGCAATCTCGGTTTTGCCGCTCGCTTCGTCTCCGGCTATCTCATCCAGCTCACGCCGGACCTGAAGGCACTCGACGGCCCCGCGGGCACGGAATACGACTTCACCGATCTCCATGCTTGGGCCGAAGTCTATATTCCGGGCGCGGGCTGGGTCGGGCTCGACCCGACCTCCGGGCTCCTCACCGGCGAGAGCCACATCCCTCTCGCTGCGACCCCGCACTATCGCAACGCCGCACCGATCTCCGGCGGTTTCTTCGGCGACCCGGAAACCAAATCCAATTTTGCCTTCGACATGAAGGTCGTGCGCGTTGCCGAGCATCCGCGCATCACCAAGCCCTTTTCCGACGAGAGCTGGGAAGCCCTGAACGCGCTCGGCGATAAGGTCGACCGGGTCCTCGCCGAGAACGACGTGCGCCTCACCATGGGCGGCGAGCCGACTTTCGTGTCGATCGACGATTTCGAATCCGACGAGTGGAACACCGCCGCCGTCGGTCCGACCAAGCGCGAAAAGGCTGACATGTTGATCCGCCGCCTGCGCGAGCGCTTTGCTCCGGGCGGTTTACTGCACTACGGCCAGGGCAAATGGTATCCGGGCGAGAGCCTGCCGCGCTGGACCTTTTCGCTCTACTGGCGCCGTGACGGTATGCCGATCTGGCATCGGCCCGATCTCATCGCCGAGGAGCCCAGCCGGAACGAGGTTACGGAACGGGACGCGGAGCGCCTGCTCGTCGCCATTGCCGGCGAACTCGAGCTCTCGGCGGACATGGTGGTGCCGGCCTACGAGGATCCTGCCGAATGGATCATCAAGGAAGCCAATCTCCCGGACAATGTCGATCCATCCAATTCGAAGCTAAAGAACCTCGAGGAACGCAGCCGGATTGCACGCGTCTTCGAGCGCGGGCTGACGACTCCGACCGGTTACGTATTACCGGTGCAGGCTTGGAATGCGCGCGCCTCCGGCCGCAATTGGATGAGCGAGAAATGGCGGACGCGGCGCGGCCGCATCTTTCTCACCCCCGGCGACAGCCCGGTCGGCTACCGCCTGCCGCTCGGTTCGCTGCCCTACATTTCCCCCTCCTCCTATCCCTATATCAATCCCGTCGACCCTGCCGTCCCGCGCGAGGACCTGCCGGACTTCAGCGAAGAGAAGGGCCGCGCGCAGCCGCCGCGCTTCCAGTACGAGCCGCAGGCATCGCCGCCGCGTGCCCGCGACGAGATCGACGGCCAAGTCCGCACCGCGATGACAGTCGAGCCGCGCGAGGGCCGGCTCTGCGTCTTCATGCCGCCAACAACGAGCATCGAGGAATATCTGGACCTGATCGCCTCGACCGAACGCGCTGCGGCGGAGCTCGGCCTGCTCGTCCATATCGAAGGCTGTCAGCCGCCGCACGACGAGCGCATCAATGTTATCCGTGTCGCGCCGGATCCGGGCGTCATCGAAATCAACATTCACCCGGCGTCCAACTGGCGGGAATGCGTCGATGTCGCCACGGCGCTCTACGAGGAGGCACACCAGAGCCGGCTCGGTGCCGCCAAATTCATGATTGATGGCCGCCATACGGGAACGGGCGGCGGAAATCACGTCGTCGTCGGCGGCCGCAGCCCCAATGACAGCCCCTTCCTTCGCAGGCCGGACCTCCTGAAGAGCATCGTGCTCCACTGGCAACGTCACCCGTCGCTGTCCTATCTCTTTTCCGGCCTCTTCATCGGACCGACCAGCCAGGCGCCGCGCATCGACGAGGCGCGGCATGATTCGCTTTACGAGCTGGAGATCGCGCTTGCCCAGGTGCCGTCACCCGATACCGGCCGGCCGCCGCCGCTGCCATGGCTGGTCGACCGGCTCTTCCGCAACCTGCTCGTCGACGTCACCGGGAACACCCATCGCGCGGAGATCTGCATCGACAAGCTGTTCTCGCCGGACGGGCCAACCGGACGGCTCGGCCTGATCGAATTCCGCGGCTTCGAAATGCCGCCGAACGCGCGCATGTCGCTCGCGCAGCAATTGCTGGTGCGCGCGCTTATCGCCCGTTTCTGGAAAAACCCGGTCGAAGGCCGCTTCGTGCGCTGGGGCACAGCGCTGCACGACCGCTTCATGCTGCCGCACTACGTCTGGCAGGATTTCCTCGATGTTCTCGCCGATCTGAGCGCCCACGGCTTCGATCTTCGCCCGGAATGGTTCAAGGCGCAGCTCGAGTTTCGCTTCCCCTTCTGCGGCGAAGTCGAATACGAGGACGCGAAGCTCGAGATCCGACAGGCGCTCGAACCATGGCATGTAATGGGCGAACAGGGCGCGATCGGCGGTACGGTGCGATATGTCGATTCCTCCGTCGAACGCCTGCAGGTGAAGCTCGAGACCGCCAATCCCGATCGCTACACGGTCGCCTGCAACGGCCGGCCGGTGCCGCTTGGAAAGACGGGACAGAACGGCATCGCCGTCGCGGGGGTCCGTTACAAGGCCTGGCAGCCGGCTTCAGGCCTTCATCCGGTGTTGCCGGTGAACACTCCCCTTACATTCGACGTTTATGATACATGGTCGAATCGGGCGATGGGCGGCTGCGTCTATCACGTTGCGCATCCGGGTGGGCGTAACTATGAGACCTTCCCGGTCAATGGCAATGAGGCCGAGGCGCGCCGGCTGGCGCGTTTCGAGCCCTGGGGCCACACCACGGGCATGTATCGGCTGCAAAGCGAGAGCCCATCGGCGGAATTTCCCCTGACGCTCGACCTCAGGCGTCCGGCAGGAGTGTAAATGGCGAAGAAGCAAGCGGCCGAAGCGCAGGACAAGCTTAGAGAGCAGCGCGATCCGGCGATCGGTTACCGCGCCCTGCCGGGCGTTGCCGACGAGATGCTCGATCCGCATGGCAATGTCCGGCCCGTTTGGCAACGTCTGCTTGCAACACTCGGCCGCATGAACGAGACGGAGCTCGCCAATCGCTTCGCCCGCGCTGACCGGTATTTGCGCGACGCCGGCGTCTTCTATCGCGCCTATGGCAAGGAAAGCTCAGAACGAAGCTGGCCTCTGTCGCACATTCCCGTGCTGATCGATGAGGCGGAATGGGCCGTAGTCTCCGAGGGGCTCATCCAGCGCGCCGAACTCCTGGAACGGGTCGTCGCCGATATCTATGGCGAAAACCGGCTGGTGCGCGAAGGCCTGTTGCCGCCCGCGCTCATCGCCTCCAATCCGCAGTTCCTGCGCCCGCTCGTCGGCGTCAAGCCAGCGAACGGGCACTTCCTGCACTTCTGCTCCTTCGAGATCGGGCGCGGGCCGGACGGCAATTGGTGGGTGCTTTCCGACCGGACGGAGGCGCCGTCCGGCGCCGGCTTCGCGCTTGAGAACCGTGTGGCGACGGCGCGGGCCTTTTCCGATCTTTACGCGGAAACGCACGTGCACCGGCTGGCGAGCTTCTTCGGTGCCTTCCGCGACACGCTGCAGTCGCGAAAGCAGCACCCGGACGACCGCATCGCCGTGCTCTCGCCGGGAATTGCCAACGAGACCTATTTCGAACACGCCTATATCGCCCGCTATCTCGGCTTCATGCTGCTCGAGGGCGAGGATCTGACGGTCGTCGACGGCCGCGTGATGGTGCGCACCGTCGCCGGCTTGAAGCCGGTAGGGGTGCTCTGGCGCCGCCTTGACGCCTCCTTCGCCGACCCGCTGGAGCTCAATCAGTCATCGCAAATCGGCACGCCCGGTATCGTCGAAGCGCTGAGGGCCGGCTCCGTTTCGATCGTCAATGCGCTCGGTTCCGGAATTCTGGAGACGCGGGCGCTTCTCGCCTTCATGCCGGCGATCTGTCGCCATCTGCTCGGCGAGGAGCAAGAGCTGCCGTCGATCGCCACCTGGTGGTGCGGCCAGAAATCCGAACGCGAACATGTCGCCGGGAATATAGCGGGCATGGTCATCGGCCCGGCCTATTCGACGCGCCCCTTCTTCGACGACGATGGTCAGTCGGTGCTCGGCGCCTCGTTGCGCGACACGGCAAAGGCTTCCGCGGCCGAGTGGCTGGCGACGGACGGCGGTAAGCTGGTGGGACAAGAGGTCGTCACGCTTTCGACGACACCCGCCTGGGTGCGCGGCCGGCTGACGCCCCGGCCGATGAGTCTCCGGGTCTTTGCCGCGCGCACCCGCGACGGCTGGCTGATCATGCCAGGGGGCTTCGCCCGCATCGGCTCAGGCGACGATGTGGCGGCGATCGCGATGCAGGTCGGCGGCACCGCCGCCGATGTCTGGATCGTCAGCGACAAGCCGGTCGAGCGCACGACGCTGCTCCCGGCCGAGGAGAGCTTCACCCGCAACCTCCCCGGTAGCCTGCCGAGCCGCGCGGCCGACAACCTCTTCTGGCTCGGCCGTTACCTCGAGAGGGCGGAGGGCACGCTCCGAGTCCTGCGTGCCTGGCACAGTCGCTTTGCCGAAGCGGCCGATGCCGACATGCCGTTGCTCAAGGACGTGAGCGACTATCTTGCTGTCCTCGACATCAAAACGCGCCAGCCTGTGCCCGACAACCTGCTTTCCGATATCGCCAGTGCGCTCTCCAGCGCCGGCAATATCCGCGACCGCTTCTCGCCCGACGGCTGGCTCGCGCTCAACGACCTGTCGAAGACGGCACGCAAGTTCCACGCGACCGTGCAGGCCGGCGATGATGCCTCGCATGCGATGACCATCCTTCTGCGCAAGCTTGCGGGTTTTGCCGGCCTCGTGCACGAGAACATGTATCGTTTCACCGGCTGGCGCTTTCTATCGATCGGCCGCTATCTCGAACGCGGATTGCACATGACGCGGCTGCTCGGGCACATGTCCGGGCCCGAGGCACCCGACGGCGCCTATGACATGCTCTTGGAGATCGGCGACAGCGTCATGACCCACCGGCGCCGCTACAACGTCAACACGGCGGCGGTGACCGTCACCGACCTTCTGGCGCTCGACCCTCTCAATCCACGCTCGGTGCTTTACCAGTTGAACGAGATCAAGACGGAGGTCGAACTGCTGCCGAATGC
>JAPSJG010000163.1 GCA_031178305.1 Sinorhizobium sp. | reverse complement strand
TCGGTCGCAAGAATGCGGAAGTCGTAATCCGCGACGTTCGGCAGGAGCGACAGCACCGTAAGCGCAATCGAATAAGGCTCCTGCCCGTCGGAGCAGGCTGCCGACCAGATACGGACGCGACCGCCGCTCTTTGCCCGCGCCACCAGCTCGGGCAAGACTTCCATCTTCAAATGCTCGAAATGATGGTTCTCGCGGAAGAAGCGCGTGAAGTTCGTCGTCAGATGGGAAAGCATGTCGCGGCGGGCGGCAGCACCAGCCGGCGATGCGACGAGCTGACAATAATCGCGAAAGCCCCTGAGCCCGAGACTGCGGATATGCTTCGACAGCCGCGAATAGACGAGCGAGGCCTTCGTTTCGTTGAGATAGATTCCGGCATCCGCATAGATCATCGCGGCAATCTCCTGGAGGTCGCGACGGGTCAGCGGATATTCGCCATTTGCAAGACATTCGTCCGGCGAGAGCTTCGGCTCAAGAGTGGCCTGAAAATTCATGCCGCCTCCCTTTCGTCATACGGGAAGACCGTGTCGAGCTCGACCAGGCAGATCATGCGCCCTTCGATCGCCAGGACTCCCCGGGCAAAGTTTCTTTCGACTTCGGAGGCGATTTCCGGTGTGGGCTGGATGTCGGCCTGCGACACCGTCAGAATATCGGAGACGGCGTCGACCAGCAGCCCGACCACCTGGCTGCCGACCTGGGCGACGATGATCACATGCCTCGCCGTCGGCTCGGCCGGCTTCATGCCGAGGCGAGCGGAGAAGTCGATGATTGGCAGAACGGCACCGCGCAGGTTGATGACTCCCAGCATGTAGGAAGGCGCATGCGGCATCGGTGTCGCAGGCGTCCAACCACGAATTTCACGAACCGACATGATGTTGACGCAGAATTCCTGGTCGCCGACGCGGAAAGCGATCAGCTCCCGTCCGCCATTGGTCAGAGTTTTTGCGGCATAGGTCATAAGTATTATCCGGTCGCAGCAAGGGTCATTTCAGGTTTCAGGGCTTGCCCGCGCGAGGCGGCAACGATGGCGTCGACATCGAGGATGAGCGCCACGCGTCCATCGCCGAGAATGGTCGCCGCCGCGATGCCCGGCACATGCGTATAGTTTGCCTCGAGGCTCTTGATGACGACCTGGCGCTGCCCCTGGATCGCATCCACCATGAGGGCACGTTGTCCGCCGCCTTCGGATTCCACGAGGAGCGCCACGCCTTCGACCGGGTTGGCCTGTGTCGCACGGAAGTTGAGGATGCGGCCCACGTCGAGCAGCGGGCAGAACGAGTTGCGGATCGAGATCAGCCGCTGGGTCGCGCCGAAGCTGTGGATGGCGGAGGCTTCCGGCTGAAGCGTTTCGACAATAGCGGTCAACGGGACGACCAGGGTCTGGTTGGCGACAGTCACCACCATGCCGTCGAGAACCGCGAGCGTCAGCGGCAGGCTCATGGTGAAGACCGAACCCTGTCCCGGCTTCGACTGGATATTGATGCGGCCGCCGAGCGCCTGGATCGAGCGCTTTACGACGTCCATGCCGACGCCGCGACCGGAAATGTCGGAAATCTTGTCGGCGGTGGAGAAGCCGGCGTGGAAGATCAGGTTGTCGATCTCCTCGTCCGAGAGATTGGCATCGGCGGCGATCAGGTCGTTGTCGATCGCCTTCTGCCGTACCTTCTCGCGATTGATGCCGGCGCCGTCGTCGGCAAGCTCGATAACGATGCGACCGGAGCGATGTTTCGCCGTCAGCCGCACCGTTCCTTCCGGGTTCTTGCCGGCGGCGACGCGCTTCTCGGGCGTTTCCAAGCCATGGTCGACCGCATTGCGGATCATGTGCGTCAGCGGCTCGGCCAGCTTGTCGATGACCGTCTTATCCACCTCCGTGTTCTCACCCTCGGTCACGAGGCGAACCGACTTGCCGGTCATGTCGGCGATTTCGCGGACGATGCGCGACATGCGCTGGAACACTGGCTTTACCGGCTGCGCGCGGATCGCCATGACGCTGTCCTGGATTTCGCGCGTGAGCTGTTGCAGCTCCTCGAGACCCATATTGATCGACGAGGTTCCGTTGGTGTCGTTCTCAATCACGCTTTGCGACAGCATCGCCTGGTTGATGACGAGCTCGCCGACGAGATTGATAAGGCGGTCGACGCGATCGAGATCGACGCGGATCGTCGGCGTGGCGGCAGAGGCCGCCTGCTGGCCAGCCGCCTGCGCCGCGGAGGCGGGCGACGCTTTCGCATTCTCTACGGGTGCGCGCGCCGCGGTCTGCGCCATCTTCAGGACATTGCTCGCGTTTGCCGCAGTCGATACGGCCGCATCGCGAAGGTCATGCTGCTGCGACACGATCTGCTCGTCGTCCTCGATCGCTTCGGCCTGCGCCGGAGCTCCCTCGTCGAGCAAAGACAAATCGAAGGGGACGGGCTGCATTGGCAGTTCCTGACCCGCATCGGAGGCATCGCCGCTTGCAAGTGTCACATCGAGCTCGCAGTCCCACTCGGCGAATTCGAATACCGACCGGATCGCCTCCTCGCCCTTGTCGGTCTTCAGCGATATCTTCCAGCTGAAATAAGCGGCTTCCGGGTTCATTTCGTCGAGCGCCGGTAGGCGATCCATATCGCAGCGGATGCTCATCTCGCCAAGTCGAGAGAGATCGCGCAGGAGCAGCGTCGCATCGTTGCCCTTCGCATAGAGCTCGGACTTCGGCCTGAAGACGATCTCGTAGGTGGACGGCTCTATCGTCGGCGGCTCGGCCGCCTCGAAGTCCTCGAAGGAGAAGGCGACGGGCTGGAAGCCGTCGTCATTTGCGGCCGGGGCGGGTGCCACTTGAGCAATCGGTGCCGCCTTGGCAGGCTCTGGGGCGGGCTGCGGCATTTCGCCATTCGCCAGCGCCTCGAGCTCTTTGATCAGCTGGCGGCTGCGCGCCTCGTCGACATTGCCGCCGTCTCGTGCGGCATTCGTCAGATCGGCGAGCACATCCGCCGACCGAAGCATGACTTTCAGTACGTCCTGATTGGGTTCAAGCCTGTTGGATCGAACGCAGTCGAGCGTCGTCTCAAACACGTGCGCGAACGAGACAAGGTCGTCCAGCCCGAACGCGCCCGCACCGCCTTTGATGGAGTGGACTGCGCGAAAGACGGCGTTTACCGTTTCGGGATCGCGATCGCCGTCGTTGAGCTTCAGGAGACCCGATTCCAGTTCCGCAAGTTGCTCCTCGCATTCCTGGAAGAAAATCTCTTTGATTTCGTTCATATCCATTGGAGGCTACCCTCGAATTTCAGGCCGTTACACGCTCGATGGCATCGATCAGCTTGGTGGGGTCGAACGGCTTGACGATCCAGCCGGTGGCACCTGCCTGGCGTGCGCGGTTCTTCTTCTCGGCGTCGCTTTCCGTCGTCAGCACCAGGATCGGTACGGCGCGATACCGATCGTTCTTGCGAACGCCCTCGATGAAGCCGAAGCCATCGAGGCGGGGCATGTTGATGTCGGTGACTATGACATCCGGATTGGCGCTCTCGAGCACTTCGAGGCCTTCGACCCCATCCTCCGCCTGGATCGTTTCGAACCCGGCATTGTTGAGGGTGACGAGAAGCATGTTCCGGATGGTGCGGGAGTCGTCGACAGTGAGAACTCTCTTTTTCATTTCTCAAATCTCCTTTGCCATCAGGGGAGCAATGTCCACGCCGATGAGCTGTGTCGCTTTAACGAAAGCGTCCGACACCTTGGCAAAGGTGAAGGACAACTGATCCTCTTCCCAGGTTTTTGCGCCTGCCATCAGTACCTGGGCGCAGAGCGCCCCCACGCGCTCGACGGCAGAAGCGTCGATTGCGATCGGAGCACCCTTCAGCTCCAGAAGCTTGTTGTGCAGCGCCGTCGCCTCGTTCAGATCCAGGACCGGAGCGAGCTTAAGCGGTTTTCTTGCGTTGTTCCTGCTGGCCATCTTGTTCCTCGCTGACCTCGAATCCTTCAGCTAACCTCGCCACCCGGCGAAGTGCCGTTCGGAGGCGGCATCCTCTGCGAACAGCATTGCCGGCTCTTCCTCATTTATCTGCAGCGGCAAGCCGGCAACGGGGGAGACAGCCACCGTCGCCGCCAAGCCCGCCTGGCGTTCAAAACGGAACCTGCGGATCGTCTGTCCCAGTTCCAAGATGAGGCTGTGGAGGTTGTCCGACGAAGCCAGCGTCTCGCCAGCAAGCGCCGCACTGCGGCCCAACGCCCGCGAGATGCCGCCGATTTCGGAAGCCGTAGCGGCAAGATCGCTCACCTGGCCCTGCGCCTCACGGGCAATACCGGAAACGGCGGCGTTAATTGAGGTCACCTGTGCGACGATGCTGCTGATCGCGTCCTGCGTCCGGCCGACGATTTCAACCCCCGCTTCCACCTGGGTTTTCGTGCCGCTGACGAGTTGCTTGATTTCGCGGGCCGCTTCTCCTGAACGCTGCGCGAGAGCCCGAACCTCCTGCGCCACGACCGCAAAGCCCCGGCCGCTTTCACCGGCGCGAGCCGCCTCGATGCCAGCGTTCAAAGCCAGCAGGTTGGTCTGGAAGGCGATCTCGTCGATAACGCCAATGATCTGCCCGATTTTCTCCGCCGAGGTCTCGATGTCTGCCATGGCCGAAATCGCCTGTCCGGCGATTTCGCCGCTGCGCTCGACTGCCAGGCGGGTTTCGCCCGCCGCCGTTTCGGCCTCGCCGATCGCAAGCGAGCCCGAGCGCATGCGCTCTGTCATGCTGTCCAACATCGCGACCTGGCCGGACAGCGCTTTAGCTTCGCCCCCGGCACTGCCGGAAAATTCGGCGGCGCGGTCGCGCAGGCTGCGGGCGAGTGCTTCGGCAGCCGCTGCGCGCTTGTCTGCGGCCAGCAGGGCCTCCTGGATCTGGTCCAATGCCAAGTTGAGACCGGCCGCGATCGGGCGATGGCCATCCGGTGCACTTTCCGAGAGACGGGCCGTAAGATCGCCGTCGGCAAGGGCGCTAAGGAAGTCCCGGAAAAGACCGGTCACCTGGGTCTCGTCCTCCTTGCGCTGCTCCGATGACTGAAGCTGGTGCTGCTGACGCAGGGAGTTGAAGCGAAGCGAGACCGCAATCTCGGCGTCGACGAATGCGGCACGGACGAGCGCGGCGACGAGCTCGCAGAGTTCTTTCTTGCGCGACCTACCCAAGGAAAGCAGGGATTTGGGCCAGGCATTGTCGATGGCACCGACGATGAGATGCTCCAAAACCACTGCGTGGCTTGCGATCTGCCAGCGCGGGTCGAGTCCCATACGGCTTTCCGTATCGGCCAGCACCTTCACGCGCTCGGCATAGAGCCCGTCGAAACGGGCATCGGTCAGCACATTCCAGTGGGAGGATTGCAGATCGTGCAGACGGTCGAGCTGGCGGTCGCTATCGAAATGGCGGGCGGCGTCGGGATAGGTCTGCAGGCGGTGGAAAAGATCGCGCAGCGCGAGCTCGATACGCGGCGACAGGGTTTGACGATGAGCGCGCAGGAGAGTGCAGGCTTGCTCATCGAGGCCGGCAAAGCGCAAGCGTTCGAGCAGACTGCCTGCCTGGCCCCTCCCTGCCTGTCCTGACGCTTCCTGCTTCACGCTTGTCCCCGGCCTGATGCGTTTTCGAAACTTGCCGAAGGGAAGATGTGGTCGCCAGGGGCGCGTGGCCGGTCACGCCCGATCGCCAGGATCAGCGCGCCCTAAGCGTGTGCGATCGTCCATCCCGCAAGTAAATTTCGGTGAAGAAATGCATACCGGACCGGAACCGGTACGGCGGCGCGGCATCATGCCTTGAGGGGAAACTTCAGAATTTCCCATTCCGACGTGTTGGAGCATGTTTATGGTTAATTCCTTGCTTGAAGGTTAACGGCTGCGGCGCATAACCGGAATCGCTAAAATTAGTGCGAACGATCCCGGTAACTGTTCTTGTCCTGCAACAGTGCGGGTTTTTCGGTGACGATCGGCAGCGATTTTTCAATCACAAGAGTTCAGGATTGCGTATCTACTTGCCCTGCAGTATCGAAGCGAAGATCAAAATGGGCGCCGACCGCGCGTGCTGCCCCGCAGTTGGGCAGAAGCGACATCATGAAGATGCGCTCTCGGGAAATGAACAATGATTGTTCTCGGAATTAGCGCTGCTGTTACCGCGATCCTGGCAATGATCGCAATATCGATCGTCGTCCGTTTCGAGCACGACCGCGCGGCAAGCAGAAACATATTCTGAGGCGCCTCGCGGCAAGAATTAGCTTTGCATTTTTCGTCATCGTCATTTTCGATTGCGGCCGGATCGCACGTGTTCCATCGTGAGATGGTGCCATCGCTGCGCATATTCGATCAAGGCTTGCGGGATTGCTTCAGCGAAGGCTTCCGTGCCTGTCCTGATGTGAGCGCCAGCGACAAGACAGGCGGCTCCGAGGCTCGTTCCGGTGCTGCTGAGCCTGTTTGCGAGCACCGGCCGGGCGGTTGCGGCAGCCAACATCCGCAAATAGGCGGCGTTGGCGGCAAAGGGCCCCTCAACCACGATCTCGCCTTTCGCGCCGATGAGATCGAGGCAGGTCGCGGTCATCAGGGCGAGATGGAAGGAGACTGCGGCGAGCCGCTCGGCGGGGTCGAGCGTCTCCTCATCCACCGTCCAGCGGGGGCGAGAAGATGGGAAGGGACCGGAGCCGCCCGGCACGGAGGGCAGCAGCATATGGCCAGCCGAAAGCACCCGCTCTTCTGCCTCGGGCGAGGCCGGCGGTGGATTGTCGCCGACAAGCATGGAGAAGGCGCGGCCGCCCATGAAACGGGCGGAAGGCACCGGATCGCCAAGCGCGTTGATATTGATCAGAGTGTCGCGCGTCTCGTCGAGATCGACCGCCTTGCCGCCGACCGCCAGCATGACGACCCAGGTTCCGGTCGAGACCACGGAAAACGGCGCGGAGCGGGTCAGGAGATGCGGCAGCAATGAGGCGTTGGAGTCGTGGATGCCGCAATAAACCGGCAGACCCTGCGGCAGGCCCGTTTCCTCGGCCAGCGACGGCAACAGCCCGCCGATCACGTCACCCGCGTTGCGCACCGGCGCGAAATGCGGGCGCCAGCCTTGTGCCTCTACCAGTGTCGAAAACGTCGCAGCTGTGGGATTCCAGAGGTCCGTATGGCAGCCGAGCGAAGTCAGTTCGTTGGTTCTGATACCCGTCAGACGATAGGACCAATATTGAGCATAGGTCAGGATCGTCGCCACCCTGGCGAATTGCTCGGGAAACATGCGCTGCTGCCAGAAAAGCTGCGCGCCGACATTCAGGCCCATGGGCAAGCGCGCCGAACCGGTCTCTGCGAATGGAGGCCTTACCTTGCCATAATCCTCCGCGAGGACGTCCGGTCCGGCGAACTCATAATCCAATACCGGCAAAGCGAGCCCGCCCCCTTCGTCGAGCAGGACGGCGGTCGCCCCATGGGTCGTAACCGAGATCGCATCCACCGGGCATTCGCGATGGAGCGCGGCCAGGCTCTCCAGAATGAAGCGCCAGAGCTGATCGATATCGAAATGAGGGTAGAGCCCCTCCCCGATGACGAGATTGGGCGTCCTGCGGACGGCAATCTCCTCGAAGAGGTCTAGGTCGACCAGCGCGACCTTGGCGTTCGTCTTGCCGATATCGATGACGGCGACGGTTTTCATGGCAGATGGAAAACCGTCTTGAGGGGGACGGCGACCGGCTCGTTGTCCGCTTTCGTTTCCATGATGTCGGCCATATAGGCCCACCATCTCTTCATCACCGGATGGGTGGGCAGATCGGCCATCTTGTGGTCGTCGGTCCGCCAAAACACGCCGAAAAGCAGGTTCGTTTCTTCGTCGAGGTGGATTGAATAGTCGGAGATCCCGGCCTCTTTCAGAAGCACGGCCAGTTCGGGCCAGATCGTATCGTGGCGCGCCCGATATTCCTCGGCCATGCCC
>JAPSJG010000162.1 GCA_031178305.1 Sinorhizobium sp. | reverse complement strand
AACGCTCATGGTCTCAGCCACGCTTCACGTCGCCAGTCTTCCTTCCAAACGTTGACGTTTGACCAGCATCCCAAGCGGCGACGACTGTCGCATCTCTAACTGGCTCATATGTCGCATCTCTAAACGGGCACAATAACATATCGCATAACGTACCTTATGGAACTGGACGGTCATTTGGGAAGTGTTGCTTTTCTGAATGAGCCGAGCGCCTTCGAAGCCCGATTGTTCTTGGGCCTGTAAGGATCGGGCCGAAGCTAAAAAAGCAACAAACAGCCTATTTTCACGCGTGCAACAGCCAACCTTACGAGCGAAGTCGCCACAGCATTGTCTTCCAAAGCAAATCTTTCACTCACTCACCCAGCTTCACTGCCGAAACGGCACTCTTTGGAACTCACAGGCGGTTTCGTTGGTGTTGCTTTTGCCCCCTAACGGGCGCGAGCATTTCCTCTATTATTGATGCGACAAGTAGGAGAAGCCCTGGCTCTGCGACGACGCGTCTGTGGGTGTCATGTCCGAAAAAAAATCGATGAGAGGCTACATCGAATCGCGATTTCCCACGCCCGGCCGGCGTGAAAAAGCAAGAGAGCTTTGGACCGTGCGCGTCCCGGCTAGGTCGCCGCCTGCGTTTCGGCTCAACAACGGATCAAGAGCAACTCGGGCTCAGAACGTCAGTCAAGCTCCTTGACTGCAGTTCGGTGCTTTCCGCATTTCCGCAGGTGAACTGCACGAAAAAACGAGTGCACATGCCGTCCGCAAGCTCCATTTCGGTGGCTATGTCGAGCGGGCTGACGCGACAGGAAGCCCTGCCAACGCAGTCGCGTACAACCTTGTCGTAGAACACCGGCCCGAGTTCCTGTCCTTCGCGCGCGGAGCAAACGACGCCCGCCTCCAATATTTCACTGATCAGACCATTCGCAGAAGAAATCGGGTCAGCCGCCATAGAGGCATCCGACCCCTGTATGATCGCGCCTATCAATGCAAATGCGACAGCCATTTTTCGAAACCGAAGCTTTAGCAATGTCATGATCCCTCCCCTGGATAGCTACGCATGAGCGACATCAGCACCGACGCCCGTTCGACAACGGAGGGCGCAGATCGCTCATCCGCAGGTAGGAGTGCACCCTCAGGCTCGTACCCGGGACCGGAAGCTCCTTGATGTTGACCGAATAGTGCTGGCCCTGCTTCTGGTTGCCGCCGATGACTAGAACTCGCCCGTTTCTCCTGCCGACAAATAGTCCCACGTGGCCTGTGCACCGCGAGGCGCCGTCCTGGAAGACGGCGATGTCCCCCCGCCGCGGATTGTTCGTCGCTCCCGTCAGTCCGCGGAAGGTCCCGGAGCTGCTCGAGCGAGTGCCAGGTCTATAGCCGCACCGTTCGAGGCACCAATTTAGAAACGCCGCACACCAGAACGAGTTGTCTTGGGAGGGTATCTCCGTATCGGTTGCCTCAAAAAAGCCCAGGATGACCGGATTCCAGCGCCCGTGCCACCCAGCATTGTAAGCTTCGCACCTATCGTTGATGTCCCTTAGGTCGGCAAAATACTGCATCACCGCCAGCGGGGTCGTTCTCGGCGCGCGGGCCATTATCGCCTTCGCCTTTCGGATCTCATCCCGGCTCGCTGATCGTAGCATGTCGATCGTCGGGATCGTTCTAGGCCGGAAATCCGGACCAAGCACCGCGGGATTGGAGCTGAAGTTTTGTCCGCACGCTGCACCGACGGCGTCGCCGAGCGGATCAGCGGCCGATGCACTCCGCGGACCCAGCAGGCCACCGATTACGGTGGCGGTGACGAAAGCGCGCCTGTCTAACACCGTCCTCTCCAAAAGATGTGTCTAGCGTACGCTACAACTGAAGCGCCTGGCTCACAATATTCTTCTCGGACATGCCGGCGCCTTCGGCCTTCAACTCTGCCAGGCGGTAGCGGTGGAGCGAACTGTCGAGAATCGCGCAGAGCCGATCGTAGGCACGCTGTTCAGTTATCTCGCGGCTCGCCGTTTCTGTTTCATAGAAGCGCTCGGTAAACCCAAGCAGGCGGCTAGCTCTGACATAGTCGCCTTCCAACGCTGAGATCAATGCCACGTATTCGACCATTCGAGCGACCGCTGCCGGCCAGCCAAGCGCTCTGGCCTTGTGGAGGCCATTGAACGCGGTCAGCTTCGCATCCATGAATTGATCCGCCGCGATATAGTAGGAGGTGAGATTATTGAGGCACAGGGTTAGCTGTCTTCGGTTGTACTGTCCTTCGTCGACTAACCTGCGGACGGTTTCGATCGCCGACTCTATCTGGCCGGACGCGAATTCCAGCTCTCCCTTCGCGATCGCGGCGGCCGCAATACCGTAACGATCCCCGACGATCTGGGCCGTATAGGTCGCTTCACCGATTGCCTGGCGGGCCTCGCTGAAACAACCACCGAAATACAACGCGACTCCCTTTGATCTCAGACAGCTAGAAAGCTGCTTGGTATGCCCGTAGGGCCTCAGACAGGAGAGAGCCTCATCCAGGAAGGGCTGCGCTTCCTCGATGTGCTGCGGTGTCAATAATGCCGCGCCCGCTTTGGCCAGTGCTTCTCCCAGACCAAGGCCATCATCAAGTTTCCGGTACAAGTCGGCCGCCTTGAGGGCGGCGTCGAAAGTTGTCCTGTCACCGTGCGCACTGATCGAGGTTCTGCCGAGCCAAAGGCGCGCCACCACGTCAGGCGGGGTGTTTTCATCGATGAGTTCGATCGCTCCCCCAAACCATCGCTCCCGTTCGGGCAGCAAGGACAGCTCGTCCCATGTCCGCAGGCTGAAGCTGGTCAGTCTGAGCGTGAGATCCCTTGACCCGTCCGGCCCGAAAGACCACTCGAGGGAGGCGCGCAGGTTATCGAGTTCCGGTTCGTAGCGGGCGTTCCAATCCTCGGTTTTCATCCTGGACCATTGCTCTGTCGCCTCGCCAAACAGTCCCGCCATGTATTCGGCCAGCCGTCTACGCCGCCCGCGTTCGCCGCTTTCGCGCAGCTTCTCGAATCCATATTGGCGCGTGGTCTCGAGCAGCCGGTACCGCGGCTCCACGGCATTGAGGTCAACCGCGACCAGCGACTTGTCCGCCAGCGACGTGACCAGGTCGAACACCTCGTCTTCGTTGATGGGATCACCGGAAACAACGGCAGCCGCGGCTTCCACGGTCCAGCCGCCCGCGAACACGGAGAGACGCCGCAGGAGCGATTGCTCGGTGAGGTCCAGAAGGTTGTAGCTCCAGTCAAATAGCGCCACCAGCGTCCGATGGCGCGGATCCAGCGTCCTGGTCCCGGACCCCAGAAGGCGCAGTCGGTCCCTCAGTTTCGCGGCAAGTCGATCGGCGCGCATCATCCGCAGCCGAGGAGCCGCAAGCTCGATCGCAAGCGGGATGCCGTCAACCTGCCGGCAGATGTTGATCACGTCCCTGACGTTCTCATCCGTCAGCTCGAACGTGCCTGCGACGGCATTCGCCCGTTCTACGAACAAGTCCACGGCGGCATATTGGCGGGCTTCGTCGACCGTCACCTCATCATCAGCTGGCACGGCCAGGCTAGGAACATGGAAGATGCTTTCGCCCGGCACGCCGAGAGCCTCCCTGCTGGTCGCGACTATCGAGACCATAGGGCAATCGTTCGAGATCGCCTGCGACACCTCGGCCGCGGCGTCGATCAGGTGCTCGCAATTGTCGAGGATCAGAAGGACCCGCTTCTCCCGAAGGAATCCTACCGCGCTCGCCGTGGCCGAGTCCCCTAGGACCGGAAGGCCAATGACGGAGCAGATTGCTTCGGCAACCAGCCGAGGATCATCGAGCGGACCAAGCTCGACAAACCAGATGCCGTCCGAATAGGAATCCAGTTCGAGGTAGCCTATTTCCACGGCGAGCCTGGTCTTGCCAGCCCCACCCGGTCCTATCAGGGTCAGCAATCGATATTGTTTCAGTCTACGGCGAACTTCGCTCACTTCTTCGGCTCTGCCCACCAGTGGTGTCAGCGGATGCGGGAGCTGATGTGCCGTGAGTCCGAGGGAGCGGAGTGGCGGAAAGGCTGTGGCCAACTTCGGGGCTACGAGCTGGTACACGTGCTCGGGTTCCGAAAGATCCCGAAATCGGTGCCGTCCGAGGTCGAACAGGCTCGAGCCCTTCGGAAGTCTGGCCTGAAGCATGTCGGCCACCGTGCCGGAAACGAGCACCTGGCCGCCATAGGCAATGAGGAGGAGACGCGCCGCGCGATTTATCCCGGGTCCGAAATAGTCGCCGCTCCTCGCCTCCACGGGACCAGCGTGGACGGCCATTCGGACTTTCAGACCCCGCGTTGTCGTGAAGTCTTCGGCAGACAGAGCTTGCTGAGCCTCCAATGCGGCCTCGACCGCAGCGGAAGGTGTTGCGAACGCCGCGTGGAACGCATCGCCAGCGGTGTGGAAGATGTGCCCGGCGTGGCGAACTACGGCTCGCCGGATGATCTGATCATGTCTCTCGAGGGCGCTCTTCATCTCCTCCGGGAAGGCTTCCCAACGATAGGTCGATCCCTCGATGTCCGTCACAAGGAAGGCCATCATCCTCGATGATGAATCCGTTCGGCTCCCCGGTGTCGAGACCTTCGCCTTTCGCATCGCCGACATCCCCAAAATCTCCGCAGCGCCGTCGACGCTTAAAGGATCATTTTTGGACCAATCCGAGCAACCAACGGTGGCCGAGGTTGGAATTCTATGGAACATATTTTAGCATGAGCAATATAACCGCGTGCTACTTTTCGCTGCAAGCGCACATGCATGTCGAACACGACGAGGGGACATCGAACGAGTAGTTGGAGGACCGGAGGGGGATTCAATGGTCAACCACTTGTCAACAGGGATCATCGGGATCCTGTCTGCCGCGCTTCTTCTTTCCGGATGCGGCCATCGTCTGGAGGAGGTTTCCGGGCGGCCCGCTACTAGCCAGATCGCGACCGTCGAAATCAATGGCAGCGCCTACCAGGTGCCCGTCGTTGTCACGGCCGAAGGATATGGCGTCTACGAAGGAGACCTGATCGCGGCAAGCGAGGAGGAGCTGCAGCAAAAGGGCCTGTTTATCACCGAGCGGACCGCCCTCTGGCCGAAAGGCATTGTCCGGTACAAGGTCGCAGGCAGTCTTCCGAACAAGGGCCGGGTCTCGCAGGCAATCGCCCATTGGGAAAGGCATTCACGGATACGCTTCGTCCCGGCGCGCCCCAACGACAGGTCCTACCTCTTCTTCGCACCCGCGCAGGACCCGGGGAACTGCTCGACCAGCGTGGGATACAGCGGTGGGCGACAGGTACTGTTCCTAGGCTCCGCGTGCCAGCGCGGAAATGTCATCCACGAGATCGGGCATGTGCTCGGCGTAGCTCACGAACATATGCGTTCGGACCAGGACCGGTACATCAGGATCGTTTCCGCCAACATAAGGAGCGGAACCGAAGACAACTTCTACGCCAAGCCTCGCAAGTATTCCGACGTCGGCCGCTACTGCTATGGCTCGATCATGCATTATCCACGCGACGCGTTCAGCCGGAACGGAAGGGACACCATCATACCGACGGATCCCAACGCCAGGATCGGTCAACGGATCGCTCTCGCCTCGTGTGATATCGCCCTTGTCGAGCGGATGTACAGAACAGAGTACTCCAAGCGGTGAATTGAAGGCTTTGCTTCGGCGCAGGGACTACACACGATGTCCGAACGACTCCTGCGGGCGCATAGGTCTGAGTTGACCTACGCGCATTTGAGACAGTCGATATCGGGCAGAAGGGGCGTCGAAGAGCGTCAATCGCCGTCTCTGGGACTCTCCCGGCAAGCACCCGGAGTTGGCGCGGCCCGGTCGCCTGCCCGCACCGTAGGCCCATGCCTCACTTGGTCTTCTTGTTGGCGTCCTCAAGCGCTTTTAGCTGGTCGTTCGTCAAGATGACTGGTGGTTGCCCAAAGACCACGTAAGGTGGGTTGCCTCCGCCTGCGGCCTTGCCAGTAGTCCCGACGGTCGCGACATTCTTGAAGACGAGGGTGATCTGGTTTCCCCGAAGCCCTTCCGATGCCAGAGTCCCGGTTGCATTTGCCCCGAGGACTCCTGAAGTTGCGATCGGCACACTGGACAACGTCAGCCCGGCCGTTTCGTTAGACGTCCGCTTTGCACTGAGGTTAAAGGTTACCGTTGCGCTATCCAGGTACATACCCACTTTTGGTTTGCCCTGCCGGTCGGCCCTTACCGCATCCATGGTGTGAACAACATCCGTGACCGCCTCCCGCAAAGTAATCCTCTCGGGATCAGCTACACGCTCGGTGTACGCTGTCCCACACGACGCCAGCGGCAATAGACAAAGCAAGACTCCCCCCCTCATGCGATCCTCCCCAGTTGCAACGGCGAACGATACCACTTGCAACTGAGTCGAGCTACGCAATGGCGCTCACAGCCGGGCGGCACGCGTCGTGTTTTCGATAGACCGGCTTATCGACGTCTGGATCATTGACCTGTTACGGACCGAGTTCTTCAATCCATTGCTGCAATGATCATGCTGCCATTCATCCTACCGCTGGTTGTTGATGGTGCAGACCACTTTAATGGAAGCGGTTGTGTTCTTGGAACCCTCAAAACGGCTTGGGCGGTATCAATTTGGCGCATCGATGACGCGACCCCGCTCTATGCCTTCGGCACGAAGACCGCAAAAAAGCGTTCTTCGCCAGATAGGGTAACGATCGGTTGCGCAAGAGCCGCCTCGCGGCCTTCATATGACTGCATCAAACTGCTTATGAAGGCCGTTTACAGCTTGCCGTGAAATCAGCATATTGCCAACCGGCAACGACAATCGAGAGTTGGTCGTGGCAAGTCGCTAGCCCTTCTTGTCATGCACCACGGGGCCGTCCTGATCTACGAGCCAGGGCGGCCCTTCTCGTTATCTGAAATGGCGGCCGCCAGGCGGCCGACTTTGCCTTCCTGAAGAGGGAAAGAGGGCGCTGCCCTCTCTCCCTCACAAGGGAAAAAACGGTCTCCCCGTCCTTCCTCCCCTCGCCTCCGGCTCGCTCCGTGCAGGATCGACGAATCCGCATACGCGGATTTTGCGTCGCCCCTTTCCATCGACCGGATGAAAGCCGCCAACGCGATCATCCGGCGCATGGAGAAGGACCTTTCCAGCGAAGGGGACATGATTGCCGCCGTTGTGGCCCATACCGGCCTTTCCGCTGACGCCGCAGCCAGAGGCATCAAGTTAGCCCCGTGGCAGTCCCGGCGCGGCTTCACCACGACCAACCGCCGCGCCGAACTCCGCCGCCTGGAGCAACGCCTTGCGGCGCTTGCACGGATGAAGGAACGCGGCACCCAAACCGTAGAGGTCGAGACGAGCGCCGGCGCCGTTGAGATCAAGGAGAACGCCGACATCGCGCGGATCCAGTTGATCTTTCCCGGCAAGCCGGACGACCCGACGCGGCGCGTGCTGAAGGCGAACGGCTTCCGCTGGTCGCCGTCGCAAGGCGCTTGGCAACGGCACTTGAACGAGTCCGGACGCTACGCCGCCCGGCGCGTGTTGAAGACGATCAGCGGCGCCAACGCCGCCTGATCACTCGCTCAAATCCCGAGAAAAGGACAGTTCCGATGGTCGACACGATCTATTCCGCAATGGAGTTTTATGGCAAGGGCGACCCTTATATCGGCGGCACTGCCGCATTGGGCGCTGTATAAGACCGAGGACGGCGGGCACGCTTTCATCAGCGCCGCCGACGCGCAGCGCCGGAAATTGGTCATGGCCTATTTTCCGACCGAAGCCGAAGCAGAGAAGGCTGGAGCCGCAGCGAGCACCCGGAAGGGCTCGATTTCTGCCCTTCCCATCAAGCCCCGACTCGAAGTCCCGACTGCACAGATTTCGTGGATTGTTGGCAACAAGCATGTCGGCGAGGAGGACGGCGAGCTCG
>JAPSJG010000161.1 GCA_031178305.1 Sinorhizobium sp. | reverse complement strand
ACCGCTGATGGGGAAAGAGGCCCTCCTCCCAGCCCGGCAGGAAGACCGTGTCGAACTCCAGGCCCTTGGCCGAATGCAGCGTCATGATCGAGACGGCGTCCATGTTCTCGTTCTGCTCGGCGTCCATGACGAGGGCGACGTGCTCGAGGAAGCCGCGCATCGACTCAAAGGTCTCCATCGAGCGGATGAGTTCCTTGAGGTTTTCGAGGCGTCCGGGTGCTTCGGCGGACTTGTCGGCCTGCCACATGGCGGTGTAGCCGCTTTCGTCGAGGATCTTTTCGGCAAGCTCCGTATGCGGCGTCGTCTCCAAGAGCGTCTGCCAGCGGCGGAAATCGGTGACCACGTCGAAAAGGGCCTTGCGCGCCTTTGGCTTCAATTCGTCCGTCTCGATGATATCGCTTGCCGCGGCGAGCATCGGGATGTCGCGGGCGCGCGCATAGTCGTGCAGCGTACGCACCGTGCTTTCGCCAAGCCCGCGCTTCGGCGTGTTGATGATGCGCTCGAAGGCGAGGTCATCGGCCGGCTGGCAGACGAGGCGGAAATAGGCCATCGCGTCGCGGATCTCGAGCCGCTCGTAAAAGCGCGGGCCGCCGATGACACGATAGTTGAGGCCGAGGGTGACGAAGCGGTCTTCAAACTCGCGCATCTGGAACGAGGCGCGCACCAGGATGGCCATGTCGTTCAGATTGTGCTTGGCGCGTTGGAGCTGTTCGATTTCCTCGCCAATGGCGCGGGCCTCTTCCTCGGAGTCCCAGGCGGCGTGCACATGCACCTTCTCGTCGTCCGGGTTGCTGCGCTCGGTAAAGAGCGTCTTGCCGAGGCGGCCCTCGTTGTGGGCGATCAGGTGCGAGGCGGCACCGAGAATGTGCTCCGTCGAGCGGTAGTTGCGCTCGAGTTTGATCACCTTGGCGCCGGGAAAGTCCTTTTCGAAGCGCAAAATGTTGTCGACCTCCGCTCCGCGCCAGCCGTAGATCGACTGGTCGTCGTCACCGACGCAGCAGAGGTTGACCGGGGATCGCTCCTCACCCCGGCCCTCTCCTCGTTCTGACGGGGAGAGGGGGGATGGAGAGCGTGCCGCTAGTCCCTTCTCCCCGTCGGACGGGGAGAAGTTGGCCGGCTGGCCGGATAAGGGGCGATTGCGCGTCGCCTGCGGCCGCTGCGCCAAGAGCCGCAGCCACATATATTGCGCCGTATTGGTGTCCTGGTACTCGTCGACCAGGATGTAGCGGAACTTGTCGTGATAGTCCTTCAGCACGTCCGGATTGGCGCGGAACATGCGGATCGGATGCAGGAGAAGGTCGCCGAAATCGCAGGCATTCAGGGTCAGGAGCCGGTTCTGATAGGCGGCATAGAGTTCGCGGCCCTTGCCGTTGGCGAAGGCGCGGGCGTCGCCCTCCGGAATTTGCGACGGATCAAGTCCCTTGTTCTTCCAGGTGTCGATCATGCCTGCGAACTGCTTGGCCGGCCAGCGTTTGTCGTCGAGGCCCTCCGCCTGGATCAGCTGCTTGATGAGGCGCACGACGTCGTCGGTGTCGAGGATGGTGAAATCGGACCTGAGGCCAACGAGTTCGGCGTGGCGGCGCAAGAGCTTGACGCCGATCGAGTGGAAGGTGCCGAGCCAGGGCATGCCTTCAACCGCGTGGCCAACGAGCACGCCGATCCTCTCCTTCATCTCTCGCGCCGCCTTGTTGGTGAAGGTCACGGCGAGGATCTGCGAGGGATAGGCGCGGCCGGTCGAAAGAATGTGGGCGATGCGGGTCGTTAAGACGCGGGTCTTGCCGGTGCCGGCACCGGCGAGCACCAATACGGGCCCCTCGAGCGATTCGACCGCCTCCGTCTGCTCCGGATTGAGGCCGGCGAGATAATCCGGGCGCTTGGACCTGTCGCGGGCCGCCATGGCACGCGCTGCAATTCCGCCGGAGACGGGGGCCTGCCTGCGCGGCGCCGGCTCCTCGTCGAAGAAGGGAATGTCATCGAAACCTTTGCTCATGCGGCCCAATGTAGTGATTCGGGATCGAAAGGCCAGAAAGGATGTTCCTCTTTTATTCCGGAGTCTTCACTTGCTCAGCAAGCTTGTGGAAAGATTGGCGTTTTCGCGGGCGGGATTATTGCTCGCTTTTGGAGTCAAACGCGGCGTCGACCGGCACTTGCAGCGCGGTCGCGAGCTGATTGGTCTTGGCGGCGAGCGAGATCACGCGCAGAAGATCCGCATGTTGCGCCTCCGTCATGCCCTTGGTTCTGGCGGAGGCGGTATGGGAATGGATGCAGTAGCCGCAGCTGTTGGTGACGGAGACGGCGATATAAAGCATCTCCTTGACAAGGGGATCGAGGGCCGATGGCGTCGCCATGACCACCTTGACCTCCGCCCAGGTGCGCTCCAGAAGGTCCGGGTCGAAGGCGAGCCAGAGCCACATATTGTTGACGAAGTCCGATTTGCGTGTCGCGCGGATGTCGTCGAAGACCGCCTTGACGCGATTGTTTGCTTCGGGAGCGGACGGCGGGGCGACGGTGCTCATGCGGTTTCCTCCGATCAGACGAGTGCGAAGACGCGCGCCGGGCCGCCGGTGCCGCCCCTGTGCTTCGGGGCGCCGAGGACGAGCGTTGCGCCCTTGGCCGGCAGCTGGTCGAGATTGGCGGCCGCCTCGAGCCCCCAGCGGCCCTCGGGAAGCCAGGCATTATGCGTAGCGAAGTCCGGTGAAATGCCATGGTCGAGCGAGAGAGTGTCGACAGCGATGCCAGCGGCCTGCGTCTCCTCCAGCAGGAATTTGGCGGCCTCGACATGGAAGCCCGGGAAGTGCACCTTGCCCTCGGCATCGGCATTGCGGAACTTCTCCGTGCCGACATGTTCGGCCCAGCCGGAGAGCATGGCGACGCAGGCATTTTCCGGGATTTCGCCATTGGCGGAGATCCAGGACTTGATATCGTCCGGCGTCACCTGCGTATCCGGATCGGCCGCGGCCTTGTTGCGGATGTCGATGACACAGAGCGGCACCACGAGCTTTTCGACGGGCAGTTCGGCGACCGAGAGCCCATCGGCCGAGAAATGCAGCGGCGCATCGACATGGGTTCCAGTGTGCTCGTTCACGCGCAGCTCGAACAGGTTGAACTTGTGTTCGGCGAAACTGAATTTCTGCTCGCGGAAGAACTGCTGCTGCCCGAAAAATGTCGGGAATTCCTCGTGCAGCTCATGGGTAAGGTCGGTGACGCCGGCGTGGCCAGCGGCAAGCGCCGGCGGCGCGATCCCCATGCTTGCGGCGGCAATTCCTGCCGTTCCGCCCGCTGCCGCGCGGAAGAAGCCGCGTCGCGACAGCATTCGCTGTTTCACCGACTGAATGACACATGCATCGCACATTGGCGTTCTCCCTTGTCGTGCGCTGAACAGTTCCGAATTCGTCGTCCGAAAAGCAGAATAACTGAGCCGCATCGGCTGTAAACATAGCCGCCGGAGCGAAATGGCGTCTTTTCCAGCGGCGGCTTGCGCCATCAAGCGGCCACCAATTTCTGCTTTCGTTACAATTGCGTAATGATGGCGTTCCGTAATTGCCCGAAGGCGTCCGAACAACCATACTCAGGCCGACTCGGAACGTTCCTGCCGGTGCGCGCCGCGTGGCCGCGCGCTCCCTGATTCGGAGACATGGATGCGCTTTTGGAAGCAACTTGCGGTCAGCCTCGTCGTTCTCGTCGTCGGGGGCGCCGCCTGGATACGCTTTGCTCCTGGCGCGGGCGAAACGCTCGCGGCGATCGGAGTTTCGCACCCCTTGATCGATGCACTGTCGCGCCAGCAGGGCACGGGCGAGGGCGGCGGGCGCAGTGGCGGGCGCGGACCAGGCGGTGGTGGAGCGGCTCTCGTGGTCGTCAAGCCCGCGGCAAGCGCAGTTATTAACAACAGGCTCAATGTCATCGGCAGCGGTGAGGCGATCCATTCCGTCACGGTGACGCCGACGGCAACGGGCAATCTCATCGAAATCCTCGTGAAGTCGGGCGATCGGGTCGAGGCGGGCCAGGTCATCGCGCGGCTCGACAGCGACGATCAGATCATTGCCGCCGAGCAGGCGCGGCTCGCCCGCGACAGCGCCCGGGAAAAGGTTGAGCGCTATCGCAACCTGGGCACCGCGCGCGCCGTGACGGCGGTCGAGGTGCGCGACGCGGAGATCGCGCTGCAGACAGCCGAATTGGCGCTGAGGACGGCCGAGCTCGACCTCAAACGGCGCGACATCGTTTCTCCGTCGAAGGGTGTCGTCGGCATCATCACGGTCAATGTCGGCGATTATGTCACCACGTCGACGCCAATCGCGGTCGTCGACGACCGTTCGGAGATTCTTGTCGATTTCTGGGTGCCGGAACGCTTCGCAAGCAAGATTTTCGTTGGACAGCCGGTGTCGGCGAGCGCGATCGCGCATCCCGGCGGAAACCTTGATGGCGTCATCCATGCGATCGATAACCGACTCGACCAGGCGAGCCGGACGCTTCGGGTACGGGCGAGGATCGAGAACCCGGACGACATGCTGCGCGCCGGCATGTCCTTCTCCGTCGCCATGGCCTTCGACGGCGATCGTTATCCAACCGTCGATCCGCTGGCGATCCAATGGAGCGCGGAAGGCTCCTATGTCTGGCGTATCGATGGCGAGAAGAGCGAGCGCGTGCCGGTCCAGATCATCCAGCGCAATCCCGACAAGGTGCTCGTCGAGGCGGAACTCTCCGAGGGCGACCGCGTCGTCACGGAAGGCGTGCAGCGGCTGCGTGATGGCGGCACAGTGCGCGTCGCCGGCGAAAAGGCGCCTGAGACCGACCAGAAGGTGGCGGGGGACGCGCAATGAACATCGGCTTCGGCGGTCACCACAGCACGGGAGGAGAGGGCGGAAAGACCGGCTTCACCGCGCTCTTCATCCGGCGGCCGATCTTCGCGCTCGTCGTCAACATGCTGATCGTGGTGGCGGGGCTTGCCGCCTGGAACGGCATCGAGATCCGCGAACTGCCGCAGGTCGATCAGCCGGTCATTTCGGTGACGACGGAGTTCGAGGGGGCTTCCCCGGAAACGATCGATCGCGAGGTGACGTCGGTCATCGAAGGTGCCGTCTCCCGCGTCCAGGGCATCAAGGGCATTTCGTCGACGTCCTCCTTTGGCCGCAGCCGCGTCACGCTCGAATTCTCGGACACGACAGATATCGGCCAGGCGGCGAACGACGTGCGCGACGCGCTCGGCCGCGTCGCCAACCAGCTTCCGGACGATGCGGAAGAGCCGCGCATCGTGAAGGCGGATTCGGACAGCCAGCCGATCATGCGCCTGGCGTTGACCTCCGACACCATGTCGATGGAAGACATGACGCTCTTGGTCGAGAACGAGATCAGCGACCGCCTGGCCGCCGTCGAGGGCGTCGCCGACGTCACCGTCTACGGCGACCAGGAGAAGATCTTCCGCATCGACTTGAACCAGGCCAAGCTCGCCGGGCGCGGCATCACGGTGGCCAATCTGCGCGAAGCGCTTTCGAATGCCTCCTATGACGTGCCGGCGGGGTCACTGACGAGCTCGAGTCAGGACATTTCGGTCCGCGCGACGGCGGACCTGCAGACGCCGGAACAGTTCGAAAATCTGATCCTCGGCGAAAATGTCAGGCTCGGCGACGTGGCGACGGTGACGCTTGGCCCCGACACGGGCACCTCGGCGCTGCGCTCCAACGGCCGTCAGGGTATCGGTCTCGGCATCGTGCGCCAGGCGCAGTCTAACACGGTGGATATTTCCGAGGGCGTGCGCAAGGTGGTCGACACGATCTCTTCGGACATTCTGCCGCCTGGAACCGATCTCAAGGTGACGAGCGACGACGCGGTGTTCATCAATGGCGCGATTCAGGAGGTGGAGATCGCGCTCTTGGTGGCGGTCTTTATCGTCACCCTCGTCATCTACCTCTTCCTGCTCGATTGGCGTGCAACGCTGATCCCGACGATCACCATGCCGATCGCGCTGATCGGAACGCTGGCGGCGGTCTACCTTGCCGGGTTTTCGATCAATATCCTGACGCTGCTGGCGATCGTGCTTGCGACCGGCCTCGTCGTTGACGACGCGATCGTGGTGCTCGAGAATATCGTACGGCGCCGGGGGAGCGGCCTAGGACCGCGGGCCGCAGCGGTGCACGGCACGCTGGAGGTTTTCTTCGCGGTGCTGGCGACGACGGCGACGCTTGCGGCCGTGTTCGTGCCGCTCTCCTTCCTGCCGGGGCAGACGGGCGGGCTTTTCCGCGAGTTCGGTTTCGTGCTCGCCTTCGCCGTGCTGCTGTCGTCCTTCGTCTCGCTGACGCTTTGCCCGATGCTCGCCTCGCGCATGCTGACGACGGAGGCGCACGCGCATCACGGGATCATGCGCCGCTTCGGCCAGCGCGCCTCCGACTTCTATCGGGTGACGCTAAGGGCGTGCCTCAACGCGCCGCTGATCGTCTTCGTCGTCGCAGCCTTCTTCACGGCGGCGGGCGCCACGGCGTTCCTGACGCTCAAATCCGAGCTGACGCCGAACGAGGACCGCTCGTTGGTGATGCTCAGGGTCAATGCGCCGCAGGGCGTCTCGCTCGAATATACGCAGGCCCAGATGCGGCGGATCGAGGACGCGCTGCAGCCGCTGGTGAGATCCGGCGAGATCGCCAACGTGTTCTCGATTTCCGGGCAGGGCGGCTCGGCCAATAGCGGCTTCATGGTTTTGGGGCTTGCTCCATGGGAGGATCGCGAGCGCACGCAGCAACAAATCGTTGCCGACATCAACAAGGCGACCGCCGACATACCCTCCGTCCGCACCTTCCCCATCCAGCCGAACAGCCTCGGAATTCGCGGCGCCGGCAGCGGCCTTCAGGTGGCGCTCGTCGGCAATGACTACACGAAGCTCGGCGACGCGGCGGCGAAACTGACGCGCGCGATCGAGGACAACGGGCGTTTCGAGAACGTGCGGCTGAACTACGAGGCCAATCAGGCGCAATTGTCGGTAACCATCGATCGCGAGCGCGCCTCCGATCTCGGCGTCGACATCGGCGGTCTCGCCTGGGCGCTGCAGGCGATGCTCGACGGCAGCAGCGTTGTCGACGTGTTCGTCGAGGGCGAATCCTATCCGGTCAAGCTCGTCTCCTCCACCACACCGCTCAATGATCCGACGGATCTCCAGAACATCTTCATCAAGACAGGCGACAGCCGGATCGTGCCGATCTCGACCGTCGCGACCATCGAGGAGAAGGCGGTGGCGCCGCAGCTCGCGCGCGAAAGCCAGCTTCGTGCGGTCTCGCTTTCCGCTGGACTGAAGGAGGACCTGGCGCTCGGAGAAGCGGTGTCGATGGTCGAGGAAATGGCCGCGCCGCTGCTGCCGCCGGGCTCGCGGCTGATGCCGCTTGCGGAAGCGGCGACACTCGACGAAAACGCCAGTGGCCTCTTCATCACTTTCGGCTTCGCAATCGTCATCATCTTCCTGGTCTTGGCGGCGCAATTCGAGAGCTTCGTCAGCGGCCTTATCATCATGTCGACCGTGCCGCTCGGCCTTGCCTGCGCCGTTTTCGCCATGATCATGACCGGCAACACGCTCAACATCTACAGCCAGATCGGTCTCGTAATGCTGGTCGGCATCATGGCGAAGAACGGCATCCTGATCGTCGAATTCGCAAATCAGCTGCGCGACCGCGGCCAGGATGTGCGCAGCGCCATCGAGAACGCCGCCAATATTCGTTTGAGGCCGGTGATGATGACCATGATCGCCACCGTCGTCGGCGCCGTGCCGCTGGTGCTGGCAAGCGGCGCAGGGGCGGAAGCCCGCGCGGCACTCGGCTGGGTCCTCGTCGGGGGGCTCGGGCTCGCCGCGGTCGTGACGCTTTATCTCACGCCGGTCGCCTATCTCGTGATCGCGCGCTACACCCGGCCGCACGCCGATGAGGAGCGCAAACTGCACGAGGAAAT